>NZ_JBLXIB010000012.1:0-121821 GCF_048269745.1 Zunongwangia sp.
CGTCGGGGTGGCAGGATTCGAACCTGCGACCTCCTGCTCCCAAAGCAGGCGCGATGACCGGGCTACGCTACACCCCGAGTTATTTATTAATCGCAACTTGGACGCGATACTGGCGGAGAGACTGGGATTCGAACCCAGGCATCCCGAAGGATGACAGCTTAGCAGGCTGCTGCATTACCACTCTGCCACCTCTCCATTAATTTTTTTAAGAACTTTGCAAGTGTTTTTGCGGTTGCAAATGTAAGATATACTAGTGAACCCTGCAAACCTTTTCTTTCTTTTTTAGTAATGAGTTCTATGTTTACGATATAATATTCTTCATTTCAGTAGATTATAAATTTTAAAAAAAATTAATTTTTTTTAAAATTTATAAAATTAGCTACTGTACTTATAATTCTATCATGTTTTTTAACAAATGGATTTTCTGTATTCCAAACATAACCTGCTAAAACAGCACAAATTTGTTTTTTTAAATCTGGATTAGGAGATTGGTGAAATATAATATCTTGTAAATTTCCATTATACCATTCTTTAACATAGCTTGAAAACACTTCAACACCTTTATTCATATAGTTTTCATAGTCTTGTTGCCAATGTACTTCTTTGCCGTTTAATTCTGCTAAAGCTAATTTTGCGGCTTGTAATCCAGATTCTGTAGCAAAACTAACTCCAGATGAAAATATAGGATCTAAAAATTCAGCACTATTACCCGTTAAGGCAAAATTATCTCCGTAAAGTTTTTTTACACTCTTCGCAATATGATTTATTTTTTTTGGGGTAAATTCAAACGGATAATCATTAAATCTTTCTTTGTAGTACTCTAATTTAGCAAGCATTTCTGAAAATGCTATTTCAGGATTAGTGTTAAATTGATTAAACCAATCAGTTGGGGCAACGAAACCTAAACTTGTTTTTCCGTTGGAGAAAGGAATATACCAAAACCAAACTTGCGTTTCTAAAATTTCAAAAGTAATTAATTCACCTTCTTTTCCTTTTGGTCGATTTGTTTCTTTTATATGTGTGAATAAAGAAGAATGAGCAGCTAGTTTAGATGGTTTTTCTAAGTTCAATAATTTAGCTAATACTCGTCCAAAGCCACTACTATCAATAACAAACTTAGCTTCAATTTCTGTAATAGCTCCAGTTTTATCTTTAACAGAAATTATTGGATTTTTTTGGTTAAAATCAGCAGCTACAACTTCCGTTTCAAAAGCAATATCAATACCGCGAGACTGTATTTCGGTAGCTAAAATAGTATCAAAATCAGCTCTTGGTACTTGCCAAGTCCAATCCCATCCTTCCCCAAATTTATGACTAAAATCGAATTGACCTATTTTGTCTTTTTTTATAAAGCGAGCTCCATGTTTTTTTTGAAAGTTAGCTTTTTTTAATACTTCCAATAAACCGGCTTCTTCAAAATTATCCATACACCGAGGAATTAAACTTTCCCCAATAACAAAGCGTGGAAATTGTTGTTTTTCGATTACTTTTATTTGTATGTTATGTTGCTGAAGATATCCGGCAGAAACCATTCCTGAAGGTCCGGCACCAATTATCAAAATATCAGTGAATTCTTTTTTCATGTTTTTTCTAAATTATTCCAATTTACTCGAAACAGTGTAGATTCTTTGTAAATATACTACATTTGTTGCTGAACCGGATGGCGTTTCATCTAACCAAAATACTATGTTTAGCATTAAGGCAGCATTAAAATTAAAAGATTTTAATCAGGTTTTATTTGAAAATCAGCAGCTTGAAATTTCAGAAGAAATTCTTGAAAAAGTAGCTAGCTCATTTTCTTTTCTACAAGAATTTGCAAACAATAAAGTTATTTATGGGGTAAATACGGGCTTTGGCCCAATGGCACAGTATAAAATAGATAATAAAGATCGGTTACAATTACAATATAATCTTATTAGAAGCCATGCTTCAGGAACGGGTAACATGCTAGATCCGTTATATGTGAAAGCTTCAATGCTAGCGCGTTTAAATACACTTTCATTGGGATATTCAGGAGTAAATACTTCGGTTTTAGAAACAATGAAGCAGTTAATAAATAACAATGTTACACCTATTATTTTTGAACATGGCGGAGTAGGTGCATCTGGAGATTTGGTGCAGTTGGCACATTTGGCCTTAGTGTTAATTGGTGAAGGAGAAGTGTTTTATAAAGGAGAACGAAAACTTACAAAATCGATTTTTAAGCAGCTAGCAATAAAACCTATCGAAATTAAATTACGAGAAGGTTTAGCGCTGATAAATGGTACGTCGGTAATGACGGGGATAGGAATTGTAAACCTAATTTATGCTAAACGTTTGTTAGCATGGTCGGTTTGTTGCTCTTCAATGTTAAATGAATTGGTCTCTGCTTATTCCGATCATTTTTCTTCGGAATTAAATACTTCGAAATTACATGGTGCTCAACATGAAATTGCAGAAATGATGCGCGAGCATCTAAAGGATAGCAAGCGAATTAAAAATCGGCAAGATCATTTATATCAAAATTCTTCAAATACAGAAGCTGTTTTTTCAGAAAAAGTTCAGGAATATTATAGTTTGCGTTGTGTTCCGCAAATATTAGGTCCGGTTCTAGCTACTATTAATTCCGCAGAGAAAATTTTAATTGATGAAGTAAATTCAGCGAATGATAACCCGATTGTTTCCGTAGAAAAACAAATGGTATATCATGGCGGAAATTTCCATGGTGATTTTATTTCATTAGAAATGGATAAATTAAAGCTAGTTATTACGCGTTTGTCAATGTTAAGCGAGCGGCAATTAAATTATTTACTCAATAGTAAATTGAATGATATTTTTCCACCCTTTATTAATTTAGGGAAATTAGGCCTCAATTTTGGCTTACAGGGTGCACAATTTTCAGCAGTTTCTACCACTGCGGAAAACCAAACACTTTCTAATAGTATGTATGTGCACAGCATCCCGAATAATAACGACAATCAAGATATTGTAAGTATGGGGACAAATGCTGCAAATATCACTAAAACAGTTATCGATAATGCATATCAGGTAATTGCAGTAGAAATGATGGCGATTATACAGGGAATGAAGTACATTGATAATTTGAATAGTTTTAGCATCCAGTCCCAGCAAATTTTTGAGAAATTTACAGAAAAATTAAAGTTGGAAAAAGAAGATTTTCCTTTATATAAATCTATTGAAGATATCACCAACTATTTAAAAGAAAACGATCCTTATTAAATGAAATACGCTTTAATTACGGGAGGTTCACGAGGAATAGGAAGAGCAATTGCTATGAAACTGGCAGCGGATCTTGGGTATCATATTTTACTCAATTATCATTCGAATACCGAAGCGGCTGAAGCTACTGGCAAAAGTATAGAAGAAACTGGTGTAAACTGTGAGCTTCTGCAATTTGATGTGGCCGATCTTGATGCTACAAAAAAAGCACTTGAAAATTGGCAAAACTCGAATCCTGATGCATTTGTAGAAGTAATTGTAAATAATGCCGGAATTACTAAAGATGGCTTATTTATGTGGATGGGGGAAGAAGATTGGAGTTCAGTAATTAATACATCGCTTAACGGATTTTATAATGTAACCCAACAATTTGTAAAAAGCATGCTTCAAAAACGATATGGTAGAATTATCAATATCGTTTCTTTATCGGGTGTGAAGGGGAATCCGGGACAGGTAAATTATTCTGCAGCAAAAGGAGCCATAATTTCGGCAACAAAAGCTTTAGCGCAAGAAATCGGGAAACGAAAAGTTACGGTAAATGCGGTGGCTCCAGGATTTATAGAATCGGATATGACGGCTGATTTTGATGAAAAAACACTTAAAAAAATGATTCCGTTACAACGCTTTGGAAATGCTGAAGAAGTAGCCGATTTGGTTAGTTTTTTGGCTTCAAAAAAAGCATCGTATATCACGGGAGAAGTCATAAACATCAACGGCGGATTATATTCTTAAAAAATGGCAGATTGGAGCGGGAAATCTAGAGGGGCGGTTTTAGGATATCGTATATATATTACTATAATCCGTACTTTTGGTTTGTATACTGCTTATTTTGTCTTAATTTTTGTAGCACTTTATTTTATATTTTTTGCATTCAAATCCACCAAAAGTATTTTCTATTATTTCCGAAGACGATTTAAATATTCCACACTTAAATCAATTTGGAATGTATATAAAACATATTTCACCTTTGGTAAAGTACAATTAGATCGGGTTGCTATAACTGCTGGTTTAAAAGAACGATTTACGTTTGAGTTTGATGGAATAAAGCATATCGAAAAACTTAGAGAACAAAAAAAAGGAGGGATTTTACTTACCGCACATATCGGTAATTTTAATTTAGCAAAGCACTTTTTTGATGAGAAACGAACTAGCGCAGTGGTTAATTTAGTAGTTACCGATTTTGAACATGAAAATATAAAAAACTACTTAGAACGTATTACTGGAAAATCAGCAGTCAAAATAATTGTACTGAAAGACGATTTGTCTCATATTTTTAAAATGAATGCGGCATTAAAAAATAATGAATTACTGGTTTTTGCAGCCGATCGGTATTTGAAAATGGCAAAAACGTGGACAGCCGATTTTTTAGGAAGTCCTGCAGAATTTCCGCAAGGGCCTTTTAAATTGGCAGTACGCAATAATATACCTGTGCTATTTGTGCATATAATGAGGGAACGGCATTTTCATTATCATTTTTATGCAAGACCTTATATTTCTTCTAAAAATAAACCTAAAGAACTTTTAAAAACGTATATTGAAAATCTTGAAAAAATGGTCAAAAAATATCCACATCAGTGGTATAATTTTTATGATTATTGGAACGATTTCAGCTAACTAAAACTATGGCAGAACAATTACTTAAAACTCCAATATTAGATCCGGAGGAAATTATAAAATTAATTCCTCAAAAACCACCATTTGTAATGGTTGATCGGTTATACGATTATACTGCACTCACTGGAATAACTGGTTTTTTAGTGCCAAAAGAGAATATTTTGGTTGACGATGAGGATGTTTTTTCCGAGCCCGGATTAATCGAACACATGGCACAAAGCATGTCGTTACATCGCGGTTATCAAGGCTATATTTCAGGTTTAGAAAAGCCTAAAACGGGATTTATAGGAGCTATTAAATCGGTTCAAATTTTTAGATTACCTAAAGTAGGGGAAAAGCTTACTACACATGTCGAAATTTTACACGAAGTAATGAAGGTTACTTTAGTTATTGCAAAAACTTTTGATGAGAAAGAGCAGGTAATTGCTACTTCAGAAATGAAAACCGTGACGGTAGATTAATTCACGAATTCTCTAAGATGAATAAAGAATTAATTACACAAACCAAATTACAGGTACGTTTTAGCGAATGCGATTCGTTGCAAATTGTTTGGCATGGTAATTATTTAAAATATTTTGAAGAAGGGCGGGAAGATTTTGCCCGAAAACACGGAATTTCTTATTTGGATGCTAAACAAAACGGAGTTGCCACTCCCATCGTAAAATCGTGTTGTGAACATAAATTACCGCTAAAATATGCGGATGTATTTACTGTAGAGACCACTTTTGTAAATACCAATGCAGCAAAAATCATTTATAAATATAGAATTTTTAAAGCTGAACAATTAATTTGTACCGGTGAAACTGTTCAAGTTTTTATTGATGAAAAAGGAGAATTAGTGTTAAATAATCCTTCATTTTTCTTAGATTGGAAAAAGAAAATGATGCTGATTTAATGAAGAAAATTTATTTACACAACGATTGTATTATTTCTCCACTTGGTTTTTCAACTTCAGAAAATATTGAAAATTTAAGAAAAGGAATAAGTGGTTTAAAACAATATCAGAAGAATCAATTTTTAGATGCACCAATTTGCGCGGGAATTGTTAATTCTGAACAATTAAGAAAAGCATTTTCAGAATTAGGAAATCCGGGAAAATATACCAAATTAGAACAAATGTTTCTATTGGCAGTAGCTTCTATTTTAGATAGTGAAGATGAGATTGATTTATCCAATTGTGGATTGGTTATAGCTACCACTAAAGGAAATATTCATCTTTTAGAAAATACTGGAGATTTTAAAGAAAATCGATTATTATTATCCAAATTAGGTGCTATTATTAAAGATTTTTTTGGTTTTAAAACTAAACCCATTGTAGTTTCTAATGCCTGTATTTCGGGAGGTCTTGCACTTTCTACAGCAAAAAAAATGATTAATGCTGGTAAGTTTTCACAAGCTATTGTGCTAGGAGGAGATATGCTATCCAAATTCATTGTTTCTGGATTTAATTCTTTTCAAGCATTAAGTGAAACTGCTTGTAAACCTTTTTCTAAAGACAGAACAGGAATAAATCTTGGCGAAGCAGTTGCTGGAGTTTTAGTAAGTGATATCCCAAAAAAGAATTTAATAAATATTTGTTTACAGGGAGAAGCGTCTGCTAACGATGCTAATCATATTTCAGGCCCCTCTAGAACTGGAGAAGGTTTGTATAAAAGTATCGAGAAGGCATTAACAGAAGCCAAAATCGATTCGGAGGAAATAAATTTTATTTCCACACATGGTACAGCTACTCTTTATAATGACGAAATGGAAGCAATTGCCATTTCTAGAGCAAATTTAGAGAGAGTGCCACTAAATAGTGTAAAAGGGTTTTACGGTCATACCCTAGGTGCTTCTGCTTTAATCGAGGCTATTTTATCCAAACAAATGATGCTTAATTCAGAAATTTATCCCAGCTTAAATTATAATAAATTAGGCGTTTCAAAACCTATAAATATCGTTTCAGAGTATCAAAAATCGGTAAATTTGAAGTATGTTTTAAAAACAGCTTCTGGTTTTGGAGGTTGTAATTTGGCATTAGTATTTAAAAAGGAAGTGGTAAATGAATAATGCAAATATCGATAATTGGGTACGCATTAAAAATGGAAAAGTTGTAGCAAACGATAAATTGCTTTTTTCTTCGGATAGCGATATTGATAGTTTTCTAAAAGAAACTTTTAAATTTTTAGAAATAAAATATCCAAAATTTCATAAAATGGATCAGCTTTCTAAGCTAGGGTTTATAGCTTCGGAAGTTATAGCTAATACAACTGAATTTACTGAAGATACGGCGCTAATTTTTAGTAATTCTAGCTCAAGTTTGGAAAGTGATGCTAATTATCAGCAATCAATTAAAGATTTTCCGTCGCCTGCACTTTTTGTATATACATTACCTAATATTGTTTTAGGAGAAATAAGTATACGTTTTAATCTTAAAAGCGAAAATGCTTTTTTTGTTGAAGATGCTTTTAGTCCAGGATTTTTACTAACATATTCAGCCCAATTATTACAGTCTTCTAAAGCTGATAAAGTAGTTTGTGGCTGGTTAAACTTGCACAATGCGGAATATGATGTATTTTTGTGGACGGTTTCAGTTGTAATGTGTTTGCCTGAAATTGAAATGAAATTACAAGAAATTTATAATTCCGACTATGACTGATTTGCGTACTGAATTAAAATCCAGTATAATAGAACAACTTAACCTAGAGGATATGGAGGTTAGCGATATTGAAAATGATGAAGCACTATTTGGAGACGGATTAGGTTTAGACTCTATTGATGCATTGGAATTAATTGTTTTATTAGAAAAAGATTACGGAATAAAATTAACCGATCCGCAAAAAAGTCGAGAAATTTTTGAAAGTATCAATAAAATGGCAGAATTTATCGAACAGAATCGTACCAAATAGATGAGTAGGAAAGTAGCCATTACCGGAATGGGAATACTTTCTGCTATTGGGAAGAATGTAATAGAAAATTACCAATCCATACTTAACGGAAATCACGGTCTTTCTAAGCCAGAAATTTTATCAACACGACATAAAAATTTATCGGTAGGTGAAATAAAACTCACTAATGATGAATTGGCAGAAAGTATAGGCTTACCAAAAAAACACACGTTTACAAGAGCGGCTTTATTGGGTGTTTTAGCATTGAAAGAATGTGTGCAGAATGCAAAAATTCATGATTTTTCAAATATAGGTTTTGTAAACGGAACAAGTGTAGGTGGGATGGATATGACAGAGCGTTTTTATCGTGAATATGAAAACGATAAAACGAACAGGCGTTTTATACAAGCTCAACATCCGGGTTTTACAACCGAACAAATTGCCTCTTTTTTTGGTATAAATGGATATGTAAGTACAATAAGTACCGCTTGTTCCTCTGCAGCTAATGCAATTATGATGGGAGCCAGAATGATAGCTTCCGGGCAGTTAGATCGAGTAATTGTGGGTGGAACAGATTGTTTATCGAAATTCACATTAAACGGATTTAATTCGTTATTGATTTATTCTGAAAGTAATCCAAAGCCTTTTGATCGGGATCGCAACGGATTAAATCTAGGAGAAGCAGCCGCTTATTTAGTACTAGAAGCAAAAGATACAATTAAAGATAAACCAATTTTAGGCTATGTTGCCGGTTATGGAAACGCAAACGATGCTTTCCACCAAACAGCTTCTTCCGACAATGGAGAAGGTGCTTACTTAGCTATGCAAAAAGCATTACGTAGCGCAAATTTAAATTCTTATAAAATCGATTATATAAATGCCCACGGAACGGCTACTCAAAATAATGATCTTTCAGAAAGTAAAGCTTTGTTGCGTACTTTTAAAGAGATTCCTAGCTTTAGTAGTACCAAAGGATTTACTGGACATACACTTGCAGCCGCTGGAGGCATCGAAGCAGTATTTAGTTTATTAGCTTTAAAAAATCAGCAATTATTACCGAATCTTAATTTTAAAAATGCAATAGAAGAAACAAAATTATATCCGGTAACTACTGTTAAAGATGCAAAAATAGAATATGTTTTATCTAATTCTTTTGGTTTTGGCGGAAATTGCACTTCATTAATATTCAGTAAAAATGGGCTGTAATCTACACAATGGTATAACCGAAGCAAGATCTGAGAATGCTGAATTTGAAGAAAAATTAGAAATTTCTAAATCTAGTTTTTCGCGTAAATTATATATTAATGGGGTGTCAAGTATCTCGGCACAATCTGATGATATATTAGTTGTTGAAGAACCAAAATATTTTCAGCAAAATATATTTTCAGCACAGGATATTGCTTACAAACAATATATAAAACCTATGATGCTTAGACGAATGTCTAAAGCGATAAAGATGGGTTTAGTAACTGCAAAAAATGCTTTAATGGAGGCTGGAGTTCGTGTTCCTGATGCTATTATTGTAGGAACTGGCGAAGGTTGTAAACAAGACACTGAAAAGTTCCTAGAAAATATTTTAGATGGACAAGAATCCTTTTTAACTCCTACAGCATTTATTCAAAGTACACATAATACGGTAGGAGGACAAATAGCATTAGACTTAAAGTGTACAGGTTATAATATGACGTATACACAAAATAGTGCTTCTTTTGAATCGGCTTTGTTAGATGCTATTCTTCAGTTTAATGAAGATAGAACTATTCGGAGTGTATTAGTTGGTGGGGTAGATGAACTGGCAAAAACAAGTACTCCTTTTTATTATTTAGATGGACAACTTAAAAAAGAAGCAATACCTAACTTGGAGTTGTTAGAATCGGAGACTTCCGGTACAATAACATCAGAAGGAGCAAATTTCTTTTTGCTTTCTAAGTTACGGACTAAAAACTCATATGCTTCTATTCTAGATTGTGCATTATTTAATTCTATTTCAGAATCAAAACTTCCCGATACCATAAAATCTTTTTTAAAACGAAATGATCTTTCTATTTCAGAAATAGATGCTATTGTATTAGGGAATAATGGAGATGTTAGATTCGATAAGTATTACAAAAAACTTCAAGAAGGGATTTTTTCAAATACACTTCAACTTGGTTTTAAACATTTAGTTGGAGATTATAATACAGCTACAGCTTATGCTTTTTGGCTTAGTGCCAATATTATAAAAGAAAACCGTATTCCTGATTTTATTAAAATTAATAGCGAAACAAAGCCAGATTCAATAAAAAATATGCTTATTTATAATCAGTATCTTGGTAAAAATCATAGTTTAACTTTAGTCCAAAGTCTTTGAAATTTAGAATTGTAAATGTTTTAATTTGGTTAGCATTAGTTACTTTTAGTATGTATGCAGCCATTAAAGGTTGGAATTTATGGCCATTAGCAGTTGCTGCTATTTTATATCCTATTTTATTGATTACCGTTTCTGCAAATATTCGTTGGAATTTTTTTTTAAAAGGATACCATCATAATACAGCTGCTACTAATAAAATATGTATAACTTTTGATGATGGACCAAGTGATTATACGTTACAAATTTTAGATATTCTAGATAAATACAATGCAAAAGCTTGTTTTTTTTGTATCGGGCAACACATGGAAAAGCATCCTGAAATTGTAAAAGAAATTTATAAAAGGGGGCATGTTATCGGAAACCATACGTATTCTCATACACGAAAAATGGGATTTCTGTCTTCAAAAACATTAGTTAGAGAAATAGAAGCTTGCGATATTGTAGCGTATGATTTATTACAGCTCAAATTAAATTTTTTCCGACCTCCTTTTGGAATTATAAACCCAAATACAAAAAAAGCTATAGAAAAAACAGGACATCATGTTATTGGGTGGAATCTTAGAACTTACGATGCAATTATAAATGATAAAGAAAAAATAGTTGTTAAAATAAAACGGCGTTTACAGGCTGGGGATGTTGTTTTATTACATGATAATAAGCAACAAACCTTAGCTATATTGGAACAATTATTGATGATTGTTGAAGCAAAACATTACCAGGCAATTAGCCCCGATAAGTTATTTAATATCAATGCGTATAATTAATTTTTTATTCTTTTTCTGTAGTTTAAGTCTTCTAGCTCAGCAACCTTCAAATTTTGCGAAGTTAGAAAAACATACGGAACCCGCTGAATTAACTGTAAAAATGGCTGAAGCTAAAAGCTTGCATTCAGAATTTCGGCAGATTAAAGTTATTGCCATGATGGATTCAGAATCGGAATCTAAGGGAGAGATTTTTTACGAATCGCCAGATCTTATTAAATGGGTCTATAATAAACCATTTTCATATTCTTTACTATTTAAAAACGATCATTTATACATAAACGATGATGGCCAAAAAAGTGAACAAGATTTAAGTGGCAATAAAATGTTTGCCAAGTTAGGAGATCTTATAACAGGTAGCCTAAACGGAGAATTATTAAAAGATGATGAGAATTTTACCATTACTTATTCACACGTAAAAAATGGAACTAATGCCGTAATGATTCCGAAAAATGAAAATTTAGCGAGTATATTTCAGAAAGTAGTAATGTGTTTTTCTAAGGAAAATACGCTTCAATCGGTTAAACTAGTTGAAGAATCTGGTGATTATACAATGATTCAGTTTAAAGAATGGCATTTTAATAAGCCTATAGATAAAAGTGTTTTTCAGCAATAATTGTATTAAAAAATTGATTGTTTTTACTTCCAAAGTAGGTAATATAGATTTAATAATAGCAAAAATATATTTGAGTTAACTTTTATTCATTATTTTAGTCCGCTTAAATCCCTTTTATGTTACTTAAAGACTTTTACAAAGTGATTTCTTCTTCAAAAGAAACCAATCAGTTTGTTACTGAAATTTCAATAAATAAAAATCATCCACTTTATAAAGGACATTTTCCTAATAGACCTGTAACTCCTGGTGTTGTTTTAATGAATTTATTTAAAGAAGAAACAGAACGCCAAGTAGGATGCCTTTTAGCTTTACAAAAAGCGGTAAATGTAAAATTTATGGCAGTTGTAGACCCTACTAGCTGTGCTAATTTGGTGTTAGAAACTCAAATTGACCAAGTAGATAACGAGTATAAAGTAAAAGGAATTGCACGCCAAAATGGAGAAATGGCTTTAAAATTCAATGCAATTTATAAAGCTATTTAAATTTTATTTTTCTTATTTCAGATTGTTATGCTTAGGTAAATTTAATTAATACTTTTGCACGACAAAAAAATAAATTTGAAAGGAATAGGAATATTTGAAGATCGTTTTAAAGCATTGAAATGTTGTGTAATGGTGCCAACCTACAACAACGAAACAACTTTAGCTTCGGTTTTAGAGAATATTCTTGCATATACTTCACAAATTGTAATTCTAAACGATGGTAGTACTGATTCAACAGTATCTATATTAGAGAATTTTAATCAACTTAAGGTTTATAATTTTAAAAAAAACCGGGGGAAAGGTCAAGTACTAAAAGAAGGATTTAAAATTGCTGAAGAATTGGGTTACGAGTATGCAGTAACTATAGATTCTGACGGGCAGCATTATGCGGATGATTTAGTTGTTTTTTTAACTGAATTAGAAAATCGTAAGCGCGGAGATAAAGATTTACTACTTATTGGAGATCGAAACATGGGCAGCGACGGCGTTCCCGGAATTAGTTCTACAGGAAACGATTATTCTAGTTATTGGTATTTGGTAGTTACCGGGTTTCAGTTACACGACACACAAAGTGGTTATCGGCTATATCCTTTAAAAGTAATGAATTCTATAAATTTATATACTTGGAAGTTTGAATTTGAAATTGAAACTATAGTAAAAGCTACTTGGCGAAAAATTGAAGTTAGAAATGTGCCAATTAAAGTTTTATATGATGAGAAGAATAGGGTAAGCCATTTTAGACCATTTTGGGATATTGTAAGGATTACTCTTTTATATATGTGGTTTGTACTGGTTAGTTTCTTCTATATCCACCCACGTAATAAATATCAAGATTTTAAGAAAAAAGGCTTCAAAAAATTCTGGAAAGAAGATATTTTAAAAAGTAACGAAACACCAGCAAAAAAAGCAACAGCTATAGCCGTAGGTATTTTTGTAGGCTTATCACCATTTTGGGGAATTCATACCTTTTTAGTTTTTGTATTAGCATTAGTGTTAAAAGTAAATAAGGTTACGGCTTTTCTGTTTTCAAATATTAGTATTCCACCGTTTATTCCTGTTATTGTGTATTTAAGCTACCAGATAGGCTCTGTTGTAATGGGACAAGGTTGGGATTGGAGTTTAAAACTACAAAGCATAAGTTCCGTTACCGATGTGTTTTTAGGCTTAGGTCAATATATACTGGGGAGCTTAATTCTTGCAATTACTACTTCAATACTGGTTTGGATTGTTTTTTATTTTTTATTTTCGGCATTACGTAAAAAACAGTTTGTAAAACCGTAAATGCATCAATTTTTTTTAGCATCCTATCAGTACTTTCAACGCCATAAAATTTTTGGTGTTGTTTTACTTGTTTTCTTTGCTGCTGTAATGGTTTTTACGGCTTCAAATGTTCGTTTTGAAGAAGACGTAACGGGTTTAATACCTTCTGGAGAAGATCAAGCAGTTTTAAAGCGGATTTTAAAAGAAACCGAATTTTCCGATAAAATTATTGTTTGTATTTCTTCGGAAGAAGAAAATCTCGAGAAGCTAACACAATATGCTAATCAGTTTATAGATTCTCTAAATACTCAATTACCTAATTACATAAAAAATATTGAAGGCAAAATTCCACAAGAAGGGGTTGACGAAATTTATGATTTTGTGTATGAGAATTTACCGTTGTTTTTATCTAAAAAGGATTATTCTAAAATTGAAAATCGCTTAAGTGATTCTGCAATTTCTCGACAGATAAAACAAGACTACCGCAGTATTGTTTCGCCTACAGGTTTAGTTACCAAAAAGTTTATTTTTAAAGATCCGTTAAACCTAGCTCCTTTAGGTCTTAATAAATTAAAAGAACTACAAGTAGGCGATAATTATGTTTTATATAACAATTACATTGTTACAAAAGATAAAAAGCATTTACTATTATTTATATCTCCAGAATTACCAGCTTCTGAAACGAATAAAAATCGAATTTTTGTAGAAAAATTAGAGCATATTCAGCAACAGCTTAATCAAGATTTCAAAGATGTTAAAGGAGACTTTTTTGGAGGTGTTTTATATTCGTTAGCGAATGCCAATCAGATAAAAAGTGATGTAAAAATTACAGTAAGTATTGCTATATCGATATTATTAATTTTGCTGATCTTTTTTTATCGAAAAATCTATGTTCCGCTTATCTTATTTATTCCAGGTGTTTTAGCTGCTTTTACTTCTGTAGCAATTTTATATTTTATAAAAGGAAGTATTTCAGCAATATCAATAGGTATAGGTTCTATTTTATTAGGGATAACGCTAGATTATGGATTACATATTTTAACCCATTACAGAAATAACAGAGATATAAAACAATTATATAAAGAGGTAGCCACGCCTGTTTTAATGAGTAGTTTTACTACCAGTATTGCGTTTCTATGTTTATTATTTGTACAAAGTGATGCTTTGAATGATCTAGGATTGTTTGCAGCAATAAGTGTTGTGGTTGCTGCTTTGTTAGCTTTATTAATTATTCCTCTTTTGTATAATAATACAGATGAAGGGGATTCAAATTCAACATTTTTAGATACTGTAGCTGCTGTTAATTTTTACCGAATTAAACCACTTTTATTTACAGTTGTTGGTTTATTTGTTTTAGGATTATTCTTTTTTTCTGATGTTCAGTTTAATCATGATCTATCAGAAATAAATTTTCAGCCGGAAAGCATCAAAAAATCAGAACAAAAAATACAGCAAGTAGCTAATAGTAGTGGTAAATCTATTTATTTAGTTAGTTACGGAGGAACAATAGATGAGGCGCTTCAGCATAATTCCAATGTATATAATCGCTTAAAGGAGTTTAAAGATACCACAATTTTAAATTCTTACAGTAGTATTGGTGGAGTAGTGCTTTCTACACAAATGCAGCAAGAAAAAATAGCCAATTGGAAAGATTTTTGGGCAAAACAAGATACTGTTGCTTTACGTTCTAAAATTGTACGAGAATCTCATGAATATGGATTTAAACCACAGAGTTTTAATCGATTTTATGCACTTATACAACGTGATTTTAAAACACTGCAATTACAAGACTATCAAAATACAACGAATCTGTATTTAAACGATTTTATTTCAAATTCAGATGATTTTGCAACCGTAACCACTACAATAAATTTAGATACTACTTCTGTATCAGAATTTTTAGCACCATTTAAAGATTTAAAAGGAACTGTTGTAATTGATAGGAAACGACTTAATGAGAGTTTCTTAGGTAATCTGAAAAATAACTTTAATACACTTATTGGTTTATCGATAATAGCTGTTTTTGTAGTGCTTTTTCTGTTCTATAGAAATTTAGAAATTAGCTTGTTAACCTTATTACCAATTGCTGTTACTTGGGTTATCGCACTAGGAATTATGGCTGTATTACAAATACACTTTAATATTTTAAATATTATAATTTCAACTTTTATTTTTGGGTTAGGTTTAGATTATAGCATTTTTATAACAAATGCATGTTTAAAAGAGTATCAAACCGGGCAATCGGAACTTAAAACCTATCAAACATCTATTCTAATTTCAGTTATTACTACGCTTTTAGGTGTTGGAGCTTTAATTTTTGCCAAACATCCAGCATTACAATCTATTTCGGTAGTTTCTATTATTGGTATTTTAGCAGCCGTTTTAGTTGCTTTTGTTTTTCAGGTTTGGCTGTTTAATTTATTATTCATTAATCGACGAAAACAAGGATTACCACCTTTTCGATTTCGACATATAAGAAGTTTTATTCAAAATAAAATTTATTATAGTAAGGATTTGTATTATCACGACGCTGTATTAGATAATTATCGCTATAAGCCGGTTTATAAAGATGCAAAACATCTGTTTGAAACCAATAAAGAGCGCTATTTACGAGTTTCTAATTTTGTAGAAAGAGGAGAATCGTTATTTTTCTTTCATTCTGGTATGGGCGTTTTACCTATTTACTTAAGTTATATTAATCCGGAATCCAAAATTGCTGGTTTTGAGATTACTAATGATCGAGAAGTTGCCAATAACTGTTTTAGAAGTAAACATGAAAGACTTCATTTTACTTCAAATTTAGAAGAGGCAGCAAATTACAGTACATTTGTTTTGCCTAAAATTGATAAAGAAGAGGTACAAGATTCCATAAAAAAAATTATAGAACAGTTTGCTAAAAAAGTAATTATCGTACAAGAAAATTTAGATACTAAATGGTTGCTAGATCTCGATTTTGAAATTGTGTATCGACAAAATGGAATTTTTGTTTTTGAAAAAAAATAGCATGAAGAAAATTATTCCTTTTTTTGTGGTCTTATTATTTATTTCCTGCGGAGTTAGAAAATCATATCAAGATCAGCCAGATATATCTAAAATTTCTGAAATTGATACAGTTCGTAAGAAAATAAACGATCATCATTACACCTTAGGGAAAAATAATCTTTTTCAGAATCAATATGGAGTTTGGGAACTTTATATTGAAGGAGGTCCGTTAGAACTAGGTTTGGCAAATGGAAGTCTTACTCAAGACCTTATCCATCATCAAGAAAACGCTTTTATGGGGAAGATAAATGAGATGGTACCTTCCCAAGGATACCGTAATTTCCTTAAAAAAATGGTTACTTGGTTCAATAGGAAAATGTATTTATATGTTCCAGAAGAATATAAGCAAGAAATTTACGGGTTATCTAAATTTGGACTCAAAAAGTATGATGAATTTGCCCCAGCTTATCTTCGGATGTTATATTTCCATGGGGCTCACGATATTGGGCATGCTTTACAAGATTTAATGCTTGTGGGGTGTACTAGTTTTGCCGCTTGGGAGGAAAAAACAGTTGATGGTGAATTGCTGTTAGGTCGAAATTTTGATTTTTATGCGGGAGATGAGTTTTCAAGCCAAAAACTTGTTGCTTTTGTAAATCCCGATCATGGAAATAAGTTTATGATGTATACTTGGGGCGGAATGATAGGAGCCGTAAGTGGAATGAATATAGAAGGAATTAGTATAACTATAAATGCAGGAAAATCTAAAATACCAATGTTAGCAAAAGATCCCATAACATTGGTCTCCAGAGAGATTTTACAGCATGCTTCAAATCTAGAAGAAGCAATCGAAATTGCTAAAAAACGAGATGTATTTGTGTCAGAGTCCATTATGGTGGGGAGTGCTAAAGATCATAAAGCTATTTTAATAGAAGTAAGCCCTACTAATTTCGGAGTTTACGAAGTGGCAAATAATAACCAATTAATATGTAGTAATCACTTTCAGAGTGATGTGTATAAAAACGATAGGCGAAATCAAAAAACAATAAAAAATAGTCATTCAAAATATCGATTTGAAAGAATGACTGAATTAGTTTCTGAAAGCGGTAAGTTAACACCTAAAAAAGCTGTTGCTATTCTTCGAAATCGAAAGGGCTTAGAAGATGAAAATATAGGCTATGGTAATGAGAAAGCAATAAATCAATTATTAGCACATCATGGCATTGTTTTTAAGCCTGAAGAGAAGAAAGTTTGGATCTCGTCTAATCCTTACCAAATGGGAGCTTTTCTGGCTTACGATTTAGATGATGTTTTTGCTGAATTTGAAAAAGGAAATGTATCAGGAAGTGCTATGGATACTTCAGCTGTTATTGCTGCCTCAGAGTTTCTTAAGACTACGAATTATAAGAATTACGAAAAATATCGAAAATTAAAGAATGATTTTATAGCAGCATTAGCTAATAAAAAACATATAGATTCTAGTGATGCAGAAACTTTAAAGCATTTAAACCCTCATTATTGGCAGGCTTATTATCTAAGTGGAAAATATTATTATCGCGAAAAAAATTACAAACAAGCAATTATCGATTTTAAGCAAGCATTAAGGAGAGAAGTAACTACACTTCCGGAAAAAAAGCATCTTAAAAAATTAATACAAAAATCGTATAGAAAATTATAATGAAAGATTTTCTTTCTCCAGAAATATCAATCGACTTGCAATGGCAGCTTGTACAAGAACAATTGCAATATGTAGCAATGCATTCTCCATTTTATAAACAAGTTTTTAGCAAAAATGGTTTAGCGGCTTCTGCAATAAACACCTATGCCGATTTTTGTCGAATTCCAATTACAACTAAAGAAGATTTACAAACCAATAATTTCGATTTCTTAGCAGTAGATTATTCGGAGATTATAGATCATGTAACCACTTCTGGAACGCTTGGTAATCCTGTTAATTTTATGCTGAATGAACACGATTTACAGCGGTTAGCGTATAACGAATTTGAATCTTTTAAAATAATTGGAGTAACCAAAGAAGATAGTGTCCAACTAACCACAACTTTAGACCGCCGATTTATGGCCGGAATGGCGTATTTTTTAGGTTTACGTAAGCTCGGCGCAGGTATTATAAGAACGGGTAGTGGTTTGCCTGGTTTGCAATGGGATAGTATTGAACGATTTCAGCCTAAATATTTAGTAGCTGTTCCTTCTTTTTTGTTGAAGTTAATTGCTTATGCGCAGCAAAACGGAATAGATTTTAAAAACTCCTCAGTAAAAGGAGTTATTTGTATTGGAGAATCTTTGTTGAATGAGGATTTAAAAGATACTGTACTTAAAACAAAAATTCAAGAATTGT
Source organism: Zunongwangia sp. (assembly GCF_048269745.1). Taxonomy (NCBI): domain Bacteria; kingdom Pseudomonadati; phylum Bacteroidota; class Flavobacteriia; order Flavobacteriales; family Flavobacteriaceae; genus Zunongwangia; species Zunongwangia sp. The sequence goes on from NZ_JBLXIB010000012.1 coordinate 18,508, forward strand.
GGGATGTTGAATTGTTTTCCACATATGCTTCTACGGAAATGGCAACTGCTTTTACTGAATGTGAGCATCATAAAGGAAATCATATTTTACCAAATTTAATTTATACTGAAGTTTTAAATGAAGATGGTTATACTGTTGAAAATTTGCAGGTTGGAGAATTAGTTATCACGACTTTACAAGTCGAAAGTATGCCACTAATTCGTTACGCCACCGGAGATATGGTTATGAAAATTGAAGATCCTTGTAGCTGCGGTAGAAAATCGGTGCGAGTTGGCCCAGTAGTGGGGCGAAAAAAGCAAATGTTGAAGGTGAAGGGAACTACATTATATCCGCAGCATATTCAAGAAGGAATGAATTCCATTGGAGTTGATAGTTATATTATTGAAGCTTATAAAGATGAATTGGGGAACGATGAAGTTTATATTAAAGTTTCAGAAAGTTCTAAATTATCTATTTCTGAAATTCAACAAAAATTACGTGATAAAATTCAGATAAAGCTTAACATTCAGCAAATAGAAGCATCGGTTTTAGCACAGAAAAAATTTCCTAAAGAAAGTAGAAAGCCAATTATTTTTCACGATTTTCGATAGTTTAAAACGGGGATACTAGTTCTAAATAAAGTCTGATTTAATCTGAAGTTTTCCTACAAACCAATACAACTCTATCTTCGTTTAAATTTGTGGTAAAGAATAAATAATCTATTCCTCCATCTTTAATTTTATATTTTTTTCGGATACTTTCAACATCAATAGGAAAGTTCCGAATACTAATATTTGCTTTTTTACCTTTAAATTTTTTCTTTAAATATTTAGATCCAAAATTCAGTATTTCAGTTATTTCAAATTTTCTACCAGGAAAATCCATTTCTTTTTCAGAAGTAAATAAATGGGAATGTTGATGTAGTTTTGTTAGTTGAAGTTCGTGGGATAGCTTACCAAATAACTGACTTTTCATAATAGCAGCATTAGGCTCGTATAGATACTTTTTAGGTAAACTTAATTCAGGAATTACGGTTTCATCAAGAATTGTTTCGAAATGTTGGTTTTCTTTTTTACGAAAGTTCTTCGTAATAATTTTGCATGCAGTGTTAGCATCTTTTTTCAAAATCCATAACAATTCTTTTACTTCGTTTTCAACTGCTACGATATGAATTTCAGCAACATTTTTAAGTTCTGAAATTCCTAATTTTAAATCGAGTAGAGGAGAAGTCTTTATAAAAATAGCATCCGACTTTTCAAAAAATAGATCTAAGTCCTCTACAACATTTGGTGTACAGTCTGCCAATCGGAATACTTTACCGCCATGATTGTCTCTTCTAGCGGGATCTAAAAAAATCCAATCGAATTTAATTTCAGAAGATTTTAGAAATTCTAATCCGTCGCCACTATTTACTTCAATATTGTTCGCATTAAATACTTTAAAATTATGTTTAGCAAGTTCTGCTAAATTTTCATTTAACTCGTTGTAATAAACGTTTTTAATATTCTGCGAGAAAAAGTAGCTATCTATACCAAAACCACCTGTAAGATCGGCTAAATCACTTCCTGATACTAAAGAAGCCTTATATTTCGCTGTAATTTGAGAAGATGTTTGTTCTAAGTTTAATTTAGGTGGATAAATAACATTGGTTGTAAACCAAACCGGTAATTTTTTTTGAGCTGTTTTTTTTCCTGAAATTTGAGTAGCCAACTCAGCTCCCGAAACTTTAGGAAAAGGACTACCTTTTAAAATTAGTTTTGTAACATCGCTTTTTAAGTGTTCTGCTATAAATTTTTGAACTTCTGGATTTAAAAGTTCTGTATTCATAAAACCTGATTTATAAGCCTCGGGTAAGGCGTTTTACGATTTTGTAATCGCTTAAAGATTCTTTAGCAATTACTTTAATTGCCGTATACACAGGCACAGCTACAACCATTCCTACAATTCCGAACACAAGTCCTGCAATTAAAATCACTAAAAAGATCTCTAATGGATGTGATTTTACACTTGCCCCAAAAATCATGGGTTGAGAAATTAAATTATCGATTACTTGGCATATACAATAACCGAGCATTACATAAATTAATTTAGGAAGTATAATGGTTTGAAAATCGGCTCCTAAATTGCTAGAAATCACAAAAAGCGTCATCAAGATTCCTGCAAAAACAGGCCCTAAGTAGGGAACTAAATTTAAAAAAGCACAGATAAAAGCTATTGCTACAGGGTTATTCACTTCGAACAACGAGAGCAATATCATATACAAAATAAACAATACAGTAATTTGTAAAGTAAGGCCTACAAAATAGCGAGAAAGTAAAATTTTAATTTTATTAAATATTCGGATAAATTTTTGTTCTTTTCCATGATTTGCAAAAACTAGTATGCTGTTTACCATTAACTTACTGTCTTTTAGTAAGAAGAATGAAATAAATATCACAGAAAATAATGCAACTATTGTTGCTCCTAAAATGCCAAATACATTATTTAAAAATTTAGGAATAAGGCTAACATCAAAACTCTTAATAAATTCACTTTCTTTTAAACTCTCAATAATGTTTATTTCTTCAACCCCTAAATAAGCATTAATCTGTGTGTTTAAATTATTAAGATCACTTTTAAAAGCTTCTATATCTATACGGCCTAAATATTGACTTTGTTCTACAACAATCGGGACAAAAACTAAAATTATACCTACAAAAATAGCCATAACCATCAGTAAAACTATAATTACAGCAACCTGATTAGGAATACGCAGGTGTTGCCGTAAAAATATAACTACGGGTCTGCCCACTAAAGATATAATAGCGGCAACGACAATATAAACAATTACCGATTGTATTTCGTAAAGAAAAAATAATAGTAAAAAAATACCAATAGCTATACCGGCAGCTCTTAATAATCCGTAAGAAAGTTGTTTTGCATTCACAGGCTAAATATAGGATTTTAAATATTAATGAATCAAGCTTTTTGTGATTTCATAAAGAGATATTCCTACAGCTTGGGCAACATTCATGCTACTATTATTACCAAACATATTGATATGGACAACGCAATCGCATTGTTTTAAAACTGCTTCAGAAATACCAAAATTTTCGTTTCCGGCTATTAGAACAATTTTATCGGAAGGCTTTAGAAATAAATTTTGGAGTGAGATACTATTTTCAGTGATTTCAATCCCTATTATTTTATAACCTTCTTTTTTCTTTTGAAGAAGAACATTTTCTATGTGTTCTTGAAACTGAAATTGTACATATTCATTTGTATTTCTGGCTGTCTTTTTTAAACGTTTACTGTTAAGATTTGGTTGGAGTCCACAGAAAATTATTTCTTCAACATGAAATGCATCACTTAACCTAAATAGACTACCTGCATTAGCTTCCCCCGAAATTTGATCGAGTACTAATGTAATCGGAAATTTTTTAGTAGTGAATTTATTTTGTTCGTGGTTTAGTTGCATTATGTTATTTTTTGCTAATAATAGATTTTGTCTATATGTTGTTTTTTATAATTTTTAAAATACTATTAATCAATATTTTATTTATCTTTATTTCAATGTATTATTCATTGTTGTTGAGTAAGTTTATAGTATGGCAAGCAACCAAAGCAGCTGTTTCTGTACGCAATCTACTTTTACCTAAACTAACCGGGGAAAAATTATTTTTTAAAGCTGTCTCAATTTCTTCTAAGGAAAAATCTCCTTCAGGACCAATTAAAATTAGTGTGTTTTGTAACCGATTTGCTACGTTTTGCAATAGCATTCTTGGTTTGTCTTCTTCACAATGAGCTATGAATTTATCACCATCAAAACTTGAATTTAAAAACTCAGAAAGTTGTACTGGTTCATTCAATTTTGGAATTCTAAAGTGTAACGATTGTTTCATTGCGCTTTGTAAAACACGTTGGTAACGTTCTAACTTTATCATCTTTCGTTCAGAATGATCGCAGATTACTGGTGTTATTTCATCGATACCAATTTCGGTAGCTTTCTCTAAAAACCATTCGTACCGATCGTTCATTTTTGTGGGTGCTACAGCTAAATGTAATTTGTATGGTGCAGGTTCTTGTTTTTCTGTATCAATTACTTTAGCCACACATTGTTTGCTATTTGCAGTAATAATTTGCCCGGTAAATAATGTACCATTTCCGTTGGTGATTTTTAGTAAAGCCCCTTCTGTACGACGAAGCACTTTAACAATATGTCTGCTTTCTTCTTTATTGAAAACAATTTGTTGTGCTTTTTCATCGATATCGGGTTGGTAGAATAATTGCATCCTTAAATTTTATATCTGGCTTTTGCGGTTGTTGAAAAATCTGAAAATTCCTGTTTTAAATATTTATAATGTCCGGCAATGGCAATCATAGCTGCATTATCGGTTGTATATTCAAATTTAGGAATAAAACATTTCCAATTGTGGTTTTTTTCGGCTTCTAATAGTGCATTTCTAATCCCGCTATTAGCCGAAACACCACCACCTATGGCAATTTGGTTAATACCAGTTTCTTTTACCGCTTTTTTAAGCTTATCTTTTAATATTTCTACAATTGTGTATTGTATAGAAGCACAAATATCTTCTAAGTTTTTCTCAACAAAATCTGGATCTTCTTTTACTTGTTTTTGTACAAAATAAAGAACAGCAGTTTTAAAACCACTAAAGCTAAAATTTAAACCTGGTACTTTTGGCTTAGGAAATTTAAAAGCTTTTGGGTTTCCTTTTTGCGCATACTTATCGATTAATGGGCCGCCTGGGTAAGGTAAGCCTAAAATTTTAGCACTTTTATCAAAAGCTTCTCCAACAGCATCATCGGTAGTTTCTCCAATTACTTCCATTGAGAAATAATCGTCTACTCTTACAATTTGGGTATGTCCGCCACTAATTGTCATTGCTAAAAAAGGAAATTTGGGTTTTTCGAAAGATTCTTCTTCAATAAAATGAGCTAAAATATGCGCTTGCATATGGTTAACCTCAATTAGAGGTACCTCTAAGCCCATAGCTAAACTTTTCGCAAAAGAAGTTCCTACAAGTAAAGAGCCCATAAGTCCAGGTCCACGTGTAAAAGCAATTGCAGATATATCTTTTTTACCGATATTTGCTTGCGAAATTGCCTGATGGATTACAGGAACTATATTTTGTTGGTGTGCTCTAGAAGCTAGCTCTGGTACTACGCCTCCATATTGTTCGTGTACTTTTTGAGTAGCAACAATATTCGACAAAATTTTACCGTTGCAGAGTATTGCAGCAGCAGTGTCGTCACAAGAAGATTCAATTCCTAAAATATATATATTTTGGGCCATTACGGTTTTTAGGTATAAAAAATGTTATAGATTACAAAGGTAAAAGATAAAAGCATATCAAAAAATTCTGGAAAATATTAAGTAGGGTTTTAGTAGGGTTACTTCTCTTGTTTGTACTCATATTAATAGTATTTTCTATTCCGGGAGTACAAACTTCAGTAGCTAAAAAACTAACTAATAGCTTACAAGAAAATAATAATGTTGTTATACGTGTAGATCGTGTTTCTTTAAATTATTTAGGAGATGTATTGCTTAATGGTATTTATATTGAAGATCATCATCAAGATACACTGGTTTATGTAAATGAATTAAGAACCTCGTTAATTAATGTAAATCAGATTTTGAAAAATAAACCTTCATTAGGCTCAACCACGATTAAGGGTTTAGAAATGAATATGAGACGCTATAAAGGAGAGGATAGCGATAATGTAAATGTTCTTGTTGAAAAATTAGATTCCGGCTCGAAAAAGTCTTCTACACCATTTGTGTTGAAGGTGGCTGATCTTCAGGTATTCGATAGTAAATTTAGTTATGTAGATGAAAATAACAAGTATCCCGATATTTTAAAGTTTGAATCCTTAAACATCAATGCTGATGATTTTATGGTTGATGGAAGTGAAATAACGGCGGATATAAAATTAATTAGAACTTTTGATAGGCGTGGAATCAAAATTCAACGATTAAGCACACAATTTTTATATAATCCTACGGATATGCAGCTGAAGGATTTGGAGATAATTACTCCATATTCTAAAATTTTTGCAGATCTAGATTTTGATTATGAACGAGGTGATTTTGCAGATTTCTTCAATAAGGTACGGATTAAGGCTAATTTTAAAAATACGGAAGTAGCAACTAAAGATCTTCATGTTTTTTATGATGCGTTTGGGCAAAATCAAATACTTAATTTTTCTACTAAATTAGTAGGAACTTTAAATGATTTTAATATTAAAGATTTGGAATTTTCCGGTTTAGATAGAAGCCGTATAGATGGAGATTTACGAGTACAAGGTTGTTTTTCTTCCGAGAAAAATTCGTTCCGGTTAGATGGAAATTTAGCCAATTTTACTACCAATTATTACGACTTGGTAAACTTTTTACCTAGTTTGCTTCGAAAACCTTTGCCAAAAGAGCTTATAGACTTTGGAAATGTGTCAATAAACGGAACTACTACAATTACAGCAAATAGTGTAGATGTAGATGCTTCTTTGCAATCTCAGTTAGGTAAGGCTATTGTAAATGTATCGCTAATAAACTTAGATAAAGAAAATGCTGGATATAAAGGAGATGTAAAGGCAGAAAACTTAAATGTAGGCCATCTTTTCAAGAATGAAAAACTAGGTAAAACTAGTTTCAATTTAAGTGTTAATGGGACGGGATTTACTTCTGATAATGTTGATACTCAAATAAAAGGGGAGGTTTCTAAACTTCAATACAATAAATACACCTATAAAAATATTAGAGTGCTAGGTAATTTAAGAGCACCGGTTTTTAATGGTAATTTAATTATTAACGATCCTAACCTGAGGATGGAATTTAATGGTTTAGTAGAGCTTTCTGAAAATAATAACACCTACGATTTTGAAGCTTCTATAGCAAACTCTGATTTACATAAATTAAATTTCATAAAACGTGATACAATATCGGTATTTAAAGGTGATATAATTATGAATATGAAGGCCCAATCCTTAGATGATGCGGTAGGGCAAGTATTGCTATTAAATACATCATATCAAAATCAAAAAGGACTTTATTATTTTGATGATTTTAAAATTGCTTCTAGTTTCATAAATAAAGTGAGGACAATTAGTATTAACAGTCCCGACGTAATTAGTGGAGAGATGAAGGGAGTCTATAATTTGTCTGAAATTCCTGCTTTATTTAAAAATTCTTTTGGTAGTATTTATACTAATTACAAACCTAGCGTTATTACGAACAATCAGTACATGGAATTTGATTTCGACATATATAATAAGATTGTCGAGGTTTTTTATCCTGATTTAAAATTGGCACCTAATACATTTATAAAAGGTCGAGTAGAATCTGATGAGTCAGAATTCAAATTAAGTTTTAAATCTCCTGAGATTAATTTGTTCAACAATATGTTTCAGGGAGTAAATTTACAAGTAGATAATACCAACCCTATTTACAACACTTACTTTGAAGCAGATAGTGTAGCAACTTCAGTTTATAATTTTTCAGAATTCAGTTTTATAAATGTAACGCAACGAGACACTTTATATATTCGTTCAGAATTTCAAGGAGGAAAAAGAAATAAAGATGTATTCAATTTAAATCTTTTTCATACAATAAATAAGAAAAACCAATCTGTCGTTGGTATTCAACGAAGCGATTTAACATTTAAAGATAATACATGGTTTTTTAATGAAAACCGGAATAAGAATAACAAAATCATTTTTGAAAATGATATGCGTAGTATTACTATAGATTCTTTGGTGATGAACCATGATAATGAGGAAATTCTATTGAACGGAAAACTACGAGACTCCACATATAAAAATTTACAAATGTCTTTCAATCAGGTAGATTTAAATAAAATTTCTCCTGAAATAGATAGTTTGCAAATGGGGGGAGTAATAAATGGAAAACTAGATGTTTTACAGAAAAACGGAGCGTATTATCCGAATTCATCTTTAAAAATAGATTCTTTAAATATCAATTCTATCCTTTTAGGTGATATGAATTTGAATGTTAGCGGAAATAGAAATTTAACGGAATATTCTATAGATGCTGAATTGAAAAAAGATGATGAAATATCGCTTTCTGCTGAGGGAAATATTCTTACTAATAAAAATGCAGAATCTTCTATAGATTTAGCTGTGAATTTGCAGGAATTCAATTTAAAAGCTTTTAGTCCACTGGGTGGAGATGTAATTAGTAATATTAGAGGTTTTGTTTCTGGAGATGCAAAGCTTACAGGGAATTATAAAAATCCTGATTTTTCAGGAAGCTTAAAACTCGATAAAGCAGGTTTAAAAATTCCGTATTTAAATGTTGATGTTAATTTTGAGAAACAATCTACCATAGAGTTAACAAAACAAAAATTTGTTTTCAATGATATAACTTTAACAGATTCTAAATATAAAACAACAGGAATTTTAAATGGTTATATCTCTCACCAAAATTTTAGAAAATGGTATTTAGATTTAGGTATAGATACCAATAGATTATTAGTTTTAAATACTGAAGCAAAAGAAGATGCACTATATTACGGAACAGCTTTTATAAGTGGAGATGCTTCAATAAAAGGCCCTACAGACCAATTAGCTATAGAAGTAAATGCCACAACAGAAAAAGGGACTATTTTTAAAATTCCATTAAATGATGAAGAAGCTGTAGGCGATAATTCGTATATACATTTTTTAACTCCTGAGGAAAAAGCAGCCCGAAAGGCAGGTGAAAATATTAAAATACCTGAAGTAAAAGGAATTGAGATGTTGTTTGATCTAGACATTACTAAAGATGCCGAAGTAGAAGTGGTAATCGATCAAACTAGCGGAAGTACTTTAAAAGGAAGTGGTGCCGGAAACTTATTGTTAGAAATTAATACTAATGGCAAGTTTAATATGTGGGGGGATTTCGTGGTGTATGAAGGAGTTTATAATTTTAAATATGCAGGTTTAGTACAAAAAGTATTTAAAGTAAAATCTGGAGGAAGTATAAACTGGGATGGAAATCCGCTACGAGCACAAATTGATGTAAGCGCTATCTATTCTTTAGATGCAAACCCAGCAGTATTATTAGAAAATCCATCTGTAAACCGTAAAATACCTGTAGAGGTTGTTATTAATTTACAAGGACAAGTAATTCAGCCTGAAATAGATTTTGACATTGACTTTCCAACAGCGAGTTCTGTTGTTAGATCAGAGTTAAAATATAGGATGGACGATCGAGCAAGTAGAGAGCTTCAAGCCTTATTTTTAGTTACACAAAATGCATTTTATAGTGAATTTGGCCTACGACAAACAGCTATAACTGGAACGTTAGCAGAACGTGCTTCTAGTATTGTAAATGATATTTTTGCTGACGATGATGGTAAATTTCAAGTTGGGGTTAATTATGTTCAAGGAGATCGTACACCAAATCAGCAAACAGTAGATCGATTTGGACTTACTTTAAGCACACAAATAAGTGAACGTGTTCTTATAAATGGACAAGTGGGTGTTCCTATTGGTGGGACAACAGAATCGGTCATTGTAGGCGATTTAGAAATAGATTTTCTATTGAATGAAGATGGTTCCTTAAGAGCTACTATTTTCAATAGAGAAAATAATATACAATTTATTGGAGAAGAAATAGGGTTTACACAAGGAGTAGGGCTATCGTATTCGGTAGATTTTGATACGTTTAAGGAATTACTTCGTAAAATTACAGATAAGGAAATTTCCAATCAAAATAAAAAGCTGAAAAAGAAGAAAAACAATACTGAAAAATCAGTAGCTCCAGAATATATTAATTTCCCTGACAAAGCCGAATAAATAAAGGAATTCTTTTTTGTTTACTCACACTAATTTAATGTAGAAAATCTTAAAAAATTAGCATTATACTTCGTAAATTTATAGCAGAATTAAACAGAGATTTCTATGAGTAAAAAAATAAAAAGAATAGGGGTAATGACTTCTGGAGGAGATGCTCCAGGTATGAATGCGGCTATTAGAGCCGTAGTAAGAGCTTGTGCTTATTATCAAGTAGAGTGTGTAGGTTTTTACAGCGGCTATTCAGGAATGATCGAAGGTAAATATGAAGAGTTGAACGCCCGTAGTGTACGTAATATTATAAATAGGGGAGGTACTTTTTTAAGAAGTGCACGATCTGCAGAATTTAAAACTAAAGAAGGAAGAGCTAAAGCCGCTGCACAGCTTGAAAAAGCTAAGATAGATGCAATGGTTTTAATTGGAGGAGATGGGACTTTTAGAGGAGGTCAACTCTTTTGTAACGAGCATAATATTCCAGTAATTGGTGTTCCGGGAACTATAGATAACGATATTTTTGGTACTTCATATACAATTGGCTATGATACTGCTTTAAATACTGTTTTAAGTGCAGTAGATAAAATTAGAGATACAGCTAGTTCACACGATAGATTATTTTTTATTGAAGTAATGGGACGTGATGCTGGATTTATAGCTTTAAATACAGGAATTGGAGCTGGAGCAGAAGAAATATTAATACCAGAAGAAGATTTAGGTATCGATAGACTATTAAATTCTTTGGAAAAAAGTCGTCGTTCTGGAAAAACTTCAAGTATTGTTATTGTATCTGAAGGAGATAAAACCGGAAAAAATGTTTTTGAATTAGCCGATTATGTTAAAAAGAATTTACCATATTATGATTCTAAAGTTACTGTTCTAGGACATATTCAGCGTGGTGGTAGTCCAACTTGTTTCGACAGGGTATTAGCTAGTCGATTATCGGTTAAAGCAGTAGAATTATTGCTAGATAATAAAAAGAACTTAATGGTTGGTATAAAAAACGAAGAAATTGTAACTTGTCCTTTGGATGATGTAATTAAAGGGAAACCAAGTATTAATAAGGATTTAATTAGAATTTCAGAGATTTTATCTATTTAAGATATGAGAACAGTCGCGATAATAGCACATAACGGGAAAAAAGCAGAAATGGTTCAGTTTTTAAACGAAAATAGAACTATTTTAGAATCAAAAGATATTAGTCTAATTGCAACAGGTACTACAGGTTCCAAAGCAGAAATTGCTGGTTTTGAAGTAGAAAAATTACTTTCTGGTCCTCTAGGAGGAGATGCGCAAATAGCAAGTAGGATAGCCGAGCATAAAGTAGATATGGTTATTTTCTTTAGAGACCCTATGGATAAGCACCCGCACGAACCTGATATTTTCATGCTTATGCGTTTATGCGATGTACACAATATACCTTTGGCAACTAACCCGGCAAGTGCTAAATTATTAGTAGAAGCCTTATAATAGAATCATAAAATATGGAAGAGAAAAAAATAGATACTAAGAATAAATAATGCATGAAATATATACAGGCTTTAATTGTTAGTTTATTTTTTTCTTTTTCCCTTTTTTCTCAAAATAACGAACCTTCAGTTTCATGTGAGAGGAAATTCTATAAGATAGGTTTTAATTTTGGTTTTGGAAGTGTAGATAATCCAGTATTTCACGACGACGATTATTTCTACGAAGTACAGTTTCGAAAATTTCAATTATATTATAAATTAAAATCAGGTAAATTTGTCGATTTTCAATTACTTTTTCAACCTGAATTTAATACAGCAAAGCATCAATTAACTAGTGATAGGTACATTGTGGCAAAAGATCATCCTTTATACGAAAGGAGAGAGGAAATGAAGAAATTTAAAAAATTCCACGAATATATATTTAATTTCGGCTTTCAGGTTAGTAAGAATTTCTCTAATAATGAAGTTTACCTTCTTGCTAGCATTGGTCCTGGTTACTTTGAAAAAACTACAGAAAGAATGTCTAAGGGAATTGGGTTTTCAGATAATCTAGCAATTGGTTATAGTCGGAAAATTCAAAAATATTATATCGATACTCGGCTAGGCTATCGTCATGCATCTAATGCTGAAATAAATGAAGTAAACGATGGTTACGACATGCTTGTTATAGATTTAGGTATTGGTTTTTATTTTAATTAAAGTTTTTTTAAAAAGTTCCAACAACACCAATAGTACCAACTCCCATTTTTAAACGCCAACTAATATTCGTTTCCTTACGCAAAGCCGGGTTGTTTTTTAAGAGGGTTTGTTTATCTAAATATTTATCTACTGAATCTACTACGGCTATTGTTAGTGCCATACTTAAAGCAACATCTGTTAGCCAGTGTGCTCCATGCCAAAGGCGTGATACAGGAGATACTAATCCTCCTAAATACAAACCAGCTTTAACCCATGGATTTTCAAATTGTTTACTAAGTGCGTAAAATGTGGTAAATGATAAAATGGTATGACCAGAAGGGAAAGAATGATAGGTTCCTTCTTTTGAAAAAGGTTTAAAAGATAACTTGTCTCTACCATCACCAGGGCGCGCTCTTCCCGCTATATTTTTAGAAATAGTTTGTATTAATCCTGCCGCACTAGCTGCAGAAATCATTAAAATACCAGTTCGTCTAATTTTTGGATTTTTAGTGAGTAACCCTGTTAAATAGATGGCGCCAGTAACTCCGTAATTATTTTGAGGGCTTCCAAAGTACCAACCAAATTCTTTAATTACACCAGGTACATCATCTTCTTGTTTTTTAAAGAAACGATGTGTTTCTTGGTCAAACATATTTAAACCTACGGTACCAATTAAAACTCCCGCAAAAAGCCCAATATCATCTTCTTGCCATTTAAAGGGACGACTATAAGAATATTTCAGCCCTCCATACATTAAAGAAGCATCAATCTTTAACGTTTCCCAAGTAGAAGCATCAGGGTTGTCAAAATAAGAATTAAACTCAGGATTCCCTCTCTGAGCATATGTATTAGTAGAAAATTGAAAAACTAAAATTAGAAAAAACAATTTTTTGATCATAAGCTTTAAATCCATTTTTTCTGCAAAAGAAAAATTTATTTGTTAATTGGAGTGCAATATTAACACATAATTTACATTAACAGGTAAAGATTCTAGTTCAATTTTCGATTAGTTGTGTTGGATTGGTTTAATAGGTAGATGTAAACTGAAATTTCTTATTACCTATTAAAATTTCGTAAATTGTATTCAAATTTAATCATATGGGAATATACAATGCTAAATCTGATAGATATTCTAAAATGAAATATAAACGCTGTGGAAAAAGTGGAATTAAACTGCCTATGATTTCTTTGGGATTATGGCATAACTTTGGAGATAATAGCAATTTTGAGAATTCTAGAGCACTTCTGAGAACCGCTTTTGATAACGGAATTACTCATTTTGATTTGGCTAATAATTATGGACCACCATATGGCGCAGCTGAAAGAAATTTTGGGAAAATTTATATAGAAGATTTTAAAAAATACCGTGATGAATTAATAATTTCATCTAAAGCAGGTTACGATATGTGGCCAGGTCCTTACGGCGATCATGGTTCAAGAAAATATCTTATTTCTAGTATAAATCGGTCATTGGAAAGGATGAATTTAGAGTATGTAGATATTTTTTATCATCATCGTCCAGATTTTGAAACACCGTTGGAAGAAACAATGGGAGCTCTCGATCAGATTGTAAGAAGTGGAAAAGCTTTATACGTAGGAATTTCTAATTATCCTGCAGATAGAACTGCCGAAGCAGCTAAAATTTTAAAGGAATTAAGGACACCATTCTTAATCCATCAACCACGTTATAATATGATGGATCGCTGGGTGGAAAATGGATTGTTAGATACTTTGGAAGAAGTCGGAATAGGTAGTATTGTATTTTCTCCTTTGCAGCAGGGTATACTTACTAATAAATATTTAAATGGTATACCTAAAGATTCTAGGGCAGCGACAGAAGGTACTTATCTTAAAAAAGAAACAATTACTCCCGAAATTATTAAGCAAGTTCAGCAATTAAATATGTTAGCAGAGGAAAGAAATCAGACTTTGGCTCAAATGGCAATCGCATGGCTGTTAAAAGATAGTAGAGTGACTTCTGTATTAGTGGGGGTTAGCAAAATACAGCAATTAAAAGATAATATTTCAGCTTTAAACAAGTTAGAATTTTCTTCTGAAGAATTAGAAGCAATTGAAAATATACTTCACTAGAAATACTAAAAAAGCCTCAGATAATAATTTCTGAGGCTTTTTTATACAATTGTTATTCGTTTTAGCTGATAATAGCGATAGCGCTTATTTCAACATTTACAAATTTTGGTAAATTAGCAACTTCAACTGTTTCACGAGCAGGAGCAGTATCGGTATTAAAATAAGTTCCGTAGATATCATTAATTTTTGCAAAATTATTCATATCGCTAATAAAAATAGATGTTTTAATTACATCTTCCCAATTGCAACTAGCTTCTTTTAAAATAGCTTCTAAATTTTGCATTACTTGATGAGTTTCGGTATCTAAATCTTTATTGTTTAACTCACCTGTTTCAACATTAAGCGCAATTTGTCCAGAAATAAATAGCATATTGCCAGTTTGTATAGCTTGGTTATAAGGACCTATTGGAGCCGGAGCATTTTCAGTTTTTATAATCTTTTTCATAATTTATGACTTTAAATTAATTTGAGATAGTTCTGTCTGGTGCACGTCTCTTATCGTATTTAATATCGCTAAGTACAGAAGATTTAATTCCGATAAAGAAATTCCAAGACTTTCTTGCGCTAAAAGGAATCCAATTAAAACTCATTCTCCAACTTTCTAAATCACGCTGAAAACGAAATTGTGTATAGGTGAAACCTGTATTTACAAAATCGAATCCGGAAGAAACTCCTGCTTTCCATTTAGGAGAAAGTTCTACATCTCCGGAAAACATTATAGAGTGGGAGCTTATTTCATTATTTCTTACTCTATTATTATACGTCATGGTGTAAGAAATTCGGATGTCCCATGGTATTCGGTAATTATACCAGTCTGTTTTTTCTTTTTCATCCCCTTCAATTTCCTCTTCATCATCAGGATATAAGTTTCCATTTAGCCCAGGGTTTACACCTAATAGATCATCCCTTCTTCCTCCATTTCGATAGGATTCATTATCAATCTCATCTTCGTTTTCATTATCTTTATCTGCAAAATCTTTACTAGAAAAAGAATAGCCAAAACTAACATTTGCATTAGTCAAACGGAATAAACTACCTCCGTTAGAAATATTTAATTTATCGATTCTTCTGTTATTATTGTCTAAAGCATAAATATCTAGATTACCACCAAAATTAATATCTAATTTATTTTGAATAATTGGTAAACTTCCTCTAACAGAAAGTGGCGCTAATTTTAAACTATCTGCTGCTAGATTATAAGATGTGCTTACACTGAAGTTATTAAGAAGTTTGATTTTTTTAGGTTCTGTAGCAGTACTGTCTTTATCTCTCACTTTGGCTTCTAATGTATTACTTATACTAAAACCTAACGAACTGGAAAAATCTTTACCAGGAGCGCCATATAGTGTATTCTGAAAGCGTGAATATTCTACTCGAGTAGAATCTGTAGGGTCGGCTAATGGAACTTCATAATATTCATCGTAATACTGATCGAAAGAAGGATTAATTCCATAGCTAATTGAGGGGCGCATGGTATGCCGTATAGCTTGAATCTTTTTATCTTTCCCAAAATTTTTCTGACCATAAATTGTAGTACCTATACTAGCACCAAAATTATAGGTCCTGTAGGAATCAAATCCTCTTATAGTATCTACTACTTCTCTATCATTAACACTGTCGTATGATCTATCGTAAGTCTCAAAAACCCAATTTTCTTCATAATTTGTATTAGCACTTACACTAAAATATTTGAATATTTTAAAGTTAGTAGCCAGTGGTATTGTATGTTGAGCACCGTATACAGCTTCTTTAAACATCTGAGGTTTAAAAAATAAAGAATCAGTAGTCTCGAATTTATTTTGTGCTCGTAAATTATATTGTAGGTTTATATTTTGAATAATCCCCTTTTTAATACCACTTTTAGTAGCAAACGGATAAATACGATCTACGCTTGCCTGCAATGTAGGCAGCGTCATTGTAATTTTTCCTGTGTTTGTATTTTGTTGGTGTGAAGCAGTTAAACTTAAATTTACACCGGGATCACTGTCAAAAGTTTTACTATATGATACAGAAGATCTTAAGGTGTTATTTAAAACATTTGCAGAGTTTGTTTGGTTTTGAGAGAATGTATAGTAATTACTACTTCCTAAGTTTACACTTGCAGAGAACCTAGAAGACGGACTTGCTTTAGAATCTTGGCTATGTGACCATTGCAAGTTGTAAATGGAACCCTCGCCATAATCGGGGAAGCCTCTTTCGCTAGTATATTGCTTTTCGAAACGGAAGCGTAAATTACCTCTAAATTTATAGCGCTTTGCATAATTAGATTCAATTCGCAACCCATAGCTTCCATTTGTATAGTAATCTCCCAAAGTAAGCAAATCTACATAATCACTAATCGCAAAGTAATACCCACCATTTTGAAGAAAAAATCCTCGATTTCCATTTCCAAAAGAGGGCACTATAAAACCAGATGTTGTTTCTTCGGTTAACGGAAAGTATCCAAAAGGTAGGAGTAATGGAGTAGGTACATCTGCGATATACATATTTACAAAGCCACTAACTATTTTTTTACTAGGAACAAATTTTATTTTTCGAGCATAGAAATAATATTCCGGATCATCTACATCTTCTGAAGTTGTAAAGCGAACATTCTTCATAAAATAAACTGAATCATTCTCTCTTTTGGTTACGGCACCTTTTACATTAAATGAAGCTTCTTGAGTTCTAGAATTATAAATAAGTGCACGTTCTGTATCAAAATTAAACCGTATCGAATCAGGTTCTACCGTTCTAGATCCTTGTTTAAAAACAGGAGGTTGGGTGTAAGTTCCTGTAGAATCTACAATACCATATGCGTAAACTTCTTTTTGGTTATTATCAATAATAATTTTACCGGCACTAATAGTCATGTCTTGGTAAACTACTTCTGCATTATTGTAAAGATACATTTTGCCTTCACGTTGGCTGAGCCTCATATAATCTTTAGCAGAATAATCTACAATATCTGTAATTACTTGGTTTTGATTGTTTTCTTTAAGGGTGTCGGTTTCAAATAATCCTAATAAACTATCTTGTTCCCTTACCAATTTTGCTAAAGGAAGGTTGTTAACTAAAATCAGCGAATCTTTTTCTGCTCGGATTTCTATAGAATTAGTTTTAGGTATTTCCTGAGCGTACGAACACACCAACGGGAAGAGTAGGAGAATACAGCAAAAAAGTATTTTAGGTATATTTGTTTGCAATGCTTTAAACACTATTTTTGTACAGAATGGCTCATTTTTTGAGATTCCAAAATTACATATATTTTTAGCAATTTTTTGCTTTTGGGCGAAAATAGTCATTAAAATATTAATATAAAGACTAGAAGTGAGATTATCTATGAAAACGATTATAACTAATATTTTGGTATGTTCATGTTTCCTGTTTTTTTGTAATGATATGTTAGCCAATACGCAACCTCCTCAAAAAGATTCTTATGTAGTAGTTTTAGATGCTGGCCACGGAGGTAAGGATCCTGGGAACTTAGGAAATAATTATAAAGAAAAAGATATTGCACTAGATATTGTCCTTAAAGTTGGTAAAAAACTTGAGTCTAAAGGCATTAAAGTAGTTTATACTCGTAAAACAGATGTTTTTATTCCTTTAATGAAACGGGGACAAATTGCGAATGATGCTAATGCTGATCTTTTTGTATCTGTACATTGTAATTCTCATAGTTCTCAAGCATCCGGTACTGAGACTTTTGTTTTAGGATCTAAAAGGCACGATACAAATTTTGAAGTTGCCAAACGTGAGAATTCGGTTATTTATATGGAAGAAGATTACAAAGTAACTTATAATGGTTTTGATCCTAATTCTCCGGAGTCTTTTATAGGGATGACGCTTTTACAGGAAGAATATTCAAACCAAAGTATTTTATTGGCCGATTTAATTCAGAAAAAATTCACTAACGATCTACATAGAAAAAATCGAGGAGTTAAAGAAGGCGCTTTAATTGTATTGCACCAAACGTATATGCCAAGTGTATTAGTAGAAGTTGGTTTTTTAACAAATAATAGCGAAGGTGCTTTCCTAAATAGTAATGCCGGTCAATCTAAAATGGCTAATGGAATTGTGGATGGTATTATGGATTATGCCTCTCAAATTAATTTATCTTCTATATCAAGCATTCATCCTTTAGATAATAAAACTGTTACCAAATCAGAATCTGGTGTAAGTATTAATGGAAATGCAGCAGATTATTATAAAGGAATAATATTTAGCGTTCAGCTAGCAGCGGGATCTAAGAAATTAGCTACAAAATCTTATAATTTTAAAGGTATAAATGATGTTTTTAGAAAAAAAGAGGGGAATCTATATAAATATTATGTAGGTGAAACCTCTAGTTATTTAGATATTCAAAAAGTACATCAGAAAGCGATAAAACGAGGTTTTCCAAACAGTTATATAGTAGCCTTTAAAAATGGAAAAAAAATTACAGTTAATGAGGCGTTAAAAACAAATATTAATTGAGAATCTTTTCTATATTTATCCTTAAATTTGTTGCTATTGACTAAAAAACTAACTTTTGAAATACTCTAGAGAGGTAAAAACAGCTATACTTGCTATTATAGCTATTGCAATACTAATATTTGGTTATAACTTTTTAAAAGGTAAAAACCTATTAGATTCCAATCGTACATTTTATGCAATATACAATGATGTAGAAGGGCTTTCTCCTTCTTCTAATGTAACTATTAATGGATTAAAAGTAGGTCAGGTTACTGCTATAAATTTTTTAAATAGAGAAGGCCAGCTTTTAGTAACATTCACAGTTGAAAAAGATTTTCAATTTACTAATGCTAGTGTAGCTCAAGTATATGGTGGTGGTATTATTGGAGGAAAATCCTTAGGGATAATTCCAAAATATAAGGAAGGAGAAATAGCAAAAACCGGAGATACCTTACCGAGTAATGTAGAAGAGGGAATTATGGAGCTGGTTAACGAGAGGCTTACACCTCTTCAAAAGAAAATAGAGCGTACTGTAGTAAGTGCAGATTCTTTATTGACAGGTGTAAATCAGTTACTTAACGATTCTACTCGATATAGTATTCAAAATACATTCAAAAATTTGAATAAGATCTCTAGCTCATTAAAAAATAGCAGTGTTGAAATTGAAGGTATTTTGAACGAGAACTCTAGTAAACTAAGTAGTACATTTACTAATTTAGATAAAACAGCAAGTAATTTTGCATCGGTTTCAGATTCATTAAATCAAATGAATGTTGGCCAAATAACTCGAGATTTGGAAGGAGTTGTTGCTGATTTTAGAAATATAGCTGATAATTTGAATTCTGGTAAAGGAACTGCCGGTAAATTATTAAATGACGATAAAGTTTATAATAATTTAGATAGGGCTACTATGCAACTAGAACAATTATTACAAGACATAAAACTAAACCCGAAGCGATACGTACATTTCTCTGTATTCGGAAAAAATCCTGGTCCGTACGAAGAGCCTAAAGATTCTTTAAAGTAAACAAGCGGTATGCAAATCCTAGCTCAAATACTATTTTCAATAGCATTAATAGTTGGTATTTCTTTTTTTGTAAGGAATATTCGGCTAATGATCCGGAATGTTAAATTAGGAAAATCAATTGATCGAACTGATAGAGCTGCAGAACGTTGGTCTAAAACAATCAAAATTGCTTTAGGTCAGAGCAAAATGGTTAGAAAACCAGTCGCAGGTATTCTCCATGTCATAGTATATCTTGGTTTTATTATTATCAATATTGAAGTTCTTGAAATTATTATAGATGGTATTTTTGGGACGCACCGTGTATTATCATTTTTAGGTGGATTTTATAACTTTTTAATAGGGAGTTTTGAAATTTTAGCCGTTTTAGTGCTGATAGGTGTTGTTATTTTTTGGATTCGCCGAAATGTTCTTCATATTTATCGATTTTTAAATAAAGAACTAAAAGGTTGGCCAAAAAATGATGCAAACTATATTTTGTATTTTGAAATGGTACTGATGTCTTTATTTTTAATAATGAATGCAGCAGATCTTCAATTACAATTAAATGGTCATACGCACTATGCACATTCTAGTGCAATTGTTGGAGCATTTCCGGTGAGTCAATTTTTACTGCCAATTTTCGAAAGTATTTCTGATGCTACTTTAGTTATTATTGAAAGAGCTGCGTGGTGGCTTCATATTTTAGGAATACTATTTTTCTTAAACTATTTATATTATTCAAAACATCTTCATATTCTATTAGCTTTTCCAAATGTTTATTTTTCAAAATTAAAACCTAAAGGAGAGTTAGATAATCTTGAAGCGGTTAAAAAAGAAGTTGCTTTAATGATGGATCCTAATGCAGATCCGTTTGCAGCTCCGGCAGAAAATGAAGAAGAGCCTGAAAAATTTGGAGCTTCCGATGTTTTCGATCTCAATCAGGTTCAGTTATTGAATGCGTATACGTGTACTGAATGTGGACGTTGTACCGCAGAATGTCCGGCAAACCAAACCGGAAAAAAATTATCACCCCGAAAGATAATGATGGATACGAGAGATCGTTTAGAAGAAGTAGGTGGTATTATAACAAAAAAGGGCAAGTTTGAAGATGATGGCAAACAGCTCTTAGATAATTATATACAGCAAGAAGAATTATGGGCTTGTACAAGCTGTAATGCTTGTGTTGAAGCTTGCCCAATAGGAATCGATCCACTTTCAATAATTATTGATATGAGACGTTATTTAGTAATGGAACAAAGTGCAGTACCTAATGAACTAGCAGTATCTTTAGGTAATATTGAAAACAATGGAGCACCTTGGCCATACAACCAAATGGATCGTTTAAATTGGGCAGAAGAGAATAAATAATTTTAAAGAATTCAATATATGGCAGATGCGATTAAAGTTCCAACCATGGCAGAATATATGGCTGAAGGAAAAAATCCTGAAGTATTATTTTGGGTAGGTTGTGCAGGTAGTTTTGACGATCGCGCCAAAAAAATAACAAAAGCTTTTGTAAAGTTATTGCACCGATCTGGTGTAGATTTTGCAGTTTTAGGAACCGAGGAAAGTTGTACCGGAGATCCGGCTAAAAGGGCAGGAAATGAATTTTTATTTCAAATGCAAGCCGCAATAAATATAGAAGTTCTAAACGGTTATGGAATTAAAAATATAGTAACAACTTGTCCGCATTGCTTTAACACTCTTAAAAATGAATATCCTTCACTTGGCGGAAATTACGAAGTCCAACACCATACTCAATTTTTAAAAAGCCTTTTAGAAGAAGGAAAACTAAAAGTAGAAGGTGGTAAATTTAAAGGTAAACGTATAACTTTTCATGATCCTTGTTATTTAGGTCGTGCTAATAATGAGTATGAAGCACCAAGAGATTTACTTCGGAAATTAGAAGTTGAACTTATAGAAATGCGTAAATGCAAACGCAATGCTATGTGTTGTGGAGCAGGTGGTGCACAAATGTTTAAAGATTCCGAAGAAGGAAAAAAAGAAGTTAATATAGAACGTACCGAGCAGGCTGAAGCTGTTAACCCTGATGTAATTGCCGCAGGCTGTCCATTTTGTAATACCATGATGACCGATGGTGTTAAAAGCAAATCTAAAGAAGATGAAATAGCTGTTTTAGATGTAGCTGAAATGATCGCAGAGGCAGAAGATCTTTAAATAAAAAAGAAGATCTTTTTTTTGCCGCTTAAGCGATAATCATAATTTTGCAATAAAAAAATTACCAAAGCACATGTTAGTACCATTTAAAGCGTTACCTGATAACGCTAGAGTCTGGATATACCAAAGTAACCGATCTTTTACTGAAGAAGAATTAACCGAAATTCAATCAAAATTAGATGATTTTTTAGTTGAATGGACAGTACACGGACAGCAACTAAATGCTGGATACGAAATTCGATACAAACGTTTTATTATTATTGGTTTAGATCAAGAAATAAATGCAGCTTCAGGTTGTTCTATAGATGCTTCTGTACATTTTATTCAATCTCTTGAAAAGGAATATAATGTCGATTTGTTAGATAAAATGAATGTTTCTTTTAAGCAAGGAGAATTTGTGGCTTATAAGAATTTGATTGATTTCAAAAAAATGGTGAAAAATAAATCTGTTTCTCCAAAAACAATCGTCTTCAATAACTTGGTAAATAATAAAGCTGAATATCTTTCAGATTGGGAAGTTCCTGCAGCTGAAAGCTGGCACAAGAGATTTTTAAAATAATGAGTTTTAAGAAAAGAGTTTTAAGCGGAATATTTATTCTCTTCAGTTCTTTTTTACTAGCTCAAACTCCAGATCCGTTAGTTACGGCTGATAGTCTTGCCCAAAAAAAGTGGGTAGATAGCATCTATTCTAATTTTAGTTTAGAACAGAAGTTGGGGCAACTCTTTATGGTCGATGTTTTTTCGAATACTTCGCAACAGAATTTAAATTATGTTGAAAGTTTAATTAAAAACTACCATATTGGAGGTGTAATTTTTTCTAAAGGAGGTCCTGTTCGAGAAGCTAAAATTACTAATACATTTCAAGAAGCTAGTAAAGTTCCATTATTAATTGGGATGGATGCTGAATGGGGGCTATCTATGCGCTTAGATTCTACTTATTCGCTTCCTTGGAACATGACGTTAGGAGCAATTCAAGATACCACTTTGGTAAGAAGAGCCGGTTTTACAATTGGTAAGCATTGTAAACGTATGGGGATTCATATAAATTTTGCACCAGTTGTAGATGTGAATACCAATCCGCGTAATCCCATTATTGGAAATCGGTCTTTTGGAGAAAATAAATTTAATGTAGCTGAAAAAGCGGTTGCATTTATGCAAGGCATGCACGAAGCCGGAATTTTATCGAGCGCTAAGCATTTTCCAGGACACGGAGATACTAATCAAGATTCTCACAAAACCTTACCTTCTGTATTATTTTCTAAAGAGCGTTTAGAAGATATTGAATTTTACCCATTTAAGAAATTAATTCATAACGGAGTAAGTAGTATTATGGTTGCTCACCTTAATGTTCCCGCTTTAGAGACAAAAGAGAGTATGCCAACTTCATTATCTAAAAATGTAGTTACTAATTTACTTCAAAAAAAGCTTCAGTTTAAAGGATTAGTGTTTACCGATGCATTGAATATGAATGGTGTTGCTAATTACGATAAACCCGGAGCTATAGATTTAGCAGCCTTTGAAGCTGGCAATGATATCTTATTGATGTCTAAAAATGTTCCTAAGGCATTAAAAATATTAAAAGAAGCTTACGAGAATAAAATAATTTCAGAAGCTCGTTTAGCCCATTCTGTAAAGAAAATTTTAAAAGCAAAATATAGAGCAGGTTTAAATAATTATAAACCCGTTGAAGAGGAGTATTTAATTAAAGAATTAAATACAACAGCCGATAAAGCTTTTTACGAAGACTTAATGGAGAATGCTATAACACTGATTCGTAATAATAGAGGTATTGTTCCTTTAAAAAATATTAAAGATCAGAAAATAGCATACATAAGTATGGGCAACGATGATGGAAGTACATTTTTAAGAGAATTAAAAAAATATACAAAAATCGATCATATTGAAAGTGGAGATTTATCAAGTTTGCTTAATAAATTAAAGACGTATGATCGTGTTATAATAGGTTTTCATAAAAAAAGTGATAATCCTTGGCGGAGCTATAAATTCACTGAAAAAAATAGATTATGGATTCGTGAAATTGCCAAGCAGCATCCTGTATTATTATCAGTTTTTACAAGTCCATACTCGTTACTCGATTTCAAATCTACTACAGATATAGAATCGATTTTGGTAGCCTATCAAAATACTGAAATAGCACAACAAAAAGCAGCACAAATACTATTTGGAGCTATAGGCGCTAAAGGAAAATTACCGGTTAGTGTAGGAGTAGATTTTCCAGAAGGTACTGGCTATTTTTCTAAACCAATAAATAGGTTAAGTTACGGAATGCCTGAAACGGAAGGAATGAATTCTTTTAAATTAAAGAAAATTGATTCTATAATTAACGATGCAATCAAAAAAAAAATGACTCCTGGAGCTCAAATTTTAGTAGCTCGCCACGGAAAAGTCGTCTATAATAAGAATTTTGGATACCAAACTTACAATAAATCAAAAGCAATTACCGATACTTCGGTTTATGATTTAGCTTCTCTAACAAAAGTATTAGGAACTTTGCCATTAATAATGCAGCAAGTTGAAAAAGGCATACTTACTTTTGATACTACTTTAGGTGAGTTTATGCCGGTTTTTCAAAATTCAAATAAATCTGATATTACACTCCAAGATATGTTAATGCATTATGCCAGATTAAAACCTTGGATTCCGTTTTACATATCTACTATAGATGGAGTTACAAAAAAGCCCTCTACATTATATTATCATACCAAAGCAGATAGTGTTTTTAATACACAAATTGCTAATAATATGTTTTTAAGGCGGAGTATGCAAGACTCTATTATTAACACAATAAAAGAGAGTAAATTAAATAAAAGAAAAGTTTATAAATACAGCGATTTACCCTTTTATATAATGAAATATTATCTGGAAGGATTTTATAAAAAAAACCTTAACACGTTAACACAAGAGCGTTTTTATAAATCGTTAGGTGCAAATTACACAGGATATTTACCTAAAACACGTTTTCCGTTAGATGAGATTGTTCCTACAGAAAACGATAAGTTATGGCGAAGGCAATTAGTGCATGGTTATGTACACGATCAGGGTGCAGCAATGCAAGGAGGCATTGGTGGCCATGCTGGTTTGTTTAGTAATGCAAACGATGTCGCAAAAATAATGCAAATGTACTTGCAAGGAGGGACCTATGGAGGGCATCAATACTTCAAATCTAGTACTATCGATAAGTTTAATACTTGTTATTATTGCGATGAAAATGTAAGGCGGGGCGTTGGTTTCGACAAACCTCAAATATCAGGTGGAGGTCCGGCTTGTACTTGTGTATCTAAAAGTAGTTTCGGGCATAGCGGTTTTACCGGTACATTTGCTTGGGCAGATCCTGAAAATGGAATTGTTTATGTATTTTTATCAAATAGAGTATATCCAGATTCAACAAATAGAAAACTGATTCATGAAAATATTCG
Organism: Zunongwangia sp.; assembly: GCF_048269745.1. Lineage (NCBI taxonomy): Bacteria > Pseudomonadati > Bacteroidota > Flavobacteriia > Flavobacteriales > Flavobacteriaceae > Zunongwangia > Zunongwangia sp. The sequence goes on from NZ_JBLXIB010000012.1 coordinate 43,563, forward strand.
TACAAAAATACAAGAGATTATTTATGAAGCAATCGATTATTAAATAGTAGTTGAAAAAATAGTAAACTAGAATCAGTTTTATTGATTCTTAAAAGAATTAAATGAAAATAGGAATTGTTTGTTATCCGACCTTTGGAGGAAGTGGGGTTGTAGCTACAGAATTAGGCTTAGCGCTTTCTAAACGTGGGCATGAAGTTCATTTTATTACTTATAAGCAGCCGGTCAGGTTAGATCAGCTATCAAGTAATGTTAAGTTTCATGAAGTCCATGTTCCTAATTATCCGCTCTTTCATTATCAACCTTATGAACTGGCACTTAGCAGTAAGTTGGTAGATATGGTAAAATTGCACGAGATAGAAGTTCTACATGTACATTACGCAATACCACATGCTTATGCAGGATATATGGCAAAAAAAATGTTGGAAGAAGAAGGAATTACGATACCTATGGTAACCACCTTGCATGGTACCGATATTACACTTGTAGGAAATCATCCTTTTTACAAGCCTGCTGTGACCTTCAGTATTAATGCTAGTGATGTGGTAACTTCAGTCTCTGAAAGTCTAAAAAAAGATACCTTAGAATTATTCAATATTAAAAAAAATATTGAAGTAATTCCAAACTTTATAGATGTTTCAAAATACGATAGAAAAGGATTTAAAGATTGTCAACGTGAGATGATGGCGGAAAATAATGAACGAATTATCACGCATATCAGTAATTTTAGAAAAGTAAAACGAATTCAAGACACCATCAAAGTTTTCTATCAGGTTCAAAAAAGAATTAACTCTAAACTAATGATGGTTGGAGAAGGGCCTGAAAAAGAAAAAGCAGAAAAACTTGTAGAAGAACTAGGGATAGAAGATAAAGTGATGTTTTTAGGTGCGAGCTACGAGATAGATAAAATTTTATGTTTTACCGATCTGTTTTTGCTAACTTCAAAACGCGAAAGCTTTGGTTTAGCCGCTTTAGAAGCCATGATTAATAGTGTTCCTGTTGTTTCTTCTAACGCAGGCGGTTTACCAGAAGTTAATAAACAAGGGGTTTCCGGATATTTGTGTGATGTAGGAGATATTGATGATATGACGGAAAAATCTTTATTGATAATTGAAGATCCAGAAAAATTAAAAGAGTTTAAGCGAAATGCTAAAAAAGTAGCAGAGACTTTTGATATTAATCATGTTGTTCCAAAATATGAAGCAGTTTATCAGAACCTTTTAGAAAAAAAATCTATAAAAAAAATGGAATATTAATTCCACTTTTTTTATAGATTTTAATTTAAAGTCAATTAGAACTGGTATCTAAGACCAATTGCAAAATCTGGAGAAATATCATCTAAAGTCTGATAATCGTTAAAGCCAATTTCAGGGCGTAAATCTAACGACAATACTAGAGGAATATCAAAATTATATTCAATTCCAACATTACCCGCTAAAAGCAAATAAGCTCCATCGTTACGTAATGGATTATCATCACTCAAACTACCAAATCCTGCACCTGCACCGGCATACCAATTAAATCCATTTTCTATATTCCAAACCCATTGGTAAAGACCAACTACTTTCACTAAATCGTAATTATTATTATTTCTCCAAGCGAGCCCAAATTCTAATCTGTTATTGTCAGCTCCAACAGCACGTTGATATGAAATTTCAGGTCCAAAACCTTCGTTTCCACCTAAACGTAATCCAATTGCGTTTTCGGAGATTTCTTGAGCCTCTACAGAGTTGCTTAACGAGACAAAACAAAAAATGCTTGCCAGTAAAAATAGTTTTTTCATTGTTAATAGTTTTTATTTGAAAACGCAAAATTAGATGATGAAGTGTGTCGAATTGCGATTTTTCGACCTAATCTATTGTTAATTATCTTTAAATAAATGTTAAGTAAGTTTCAAGGATTTTGTTTAATTTTAAAAGCTGTATGGAAAAGAATTTAGAAAAACTATCCCAGCAAATTGAGGGCCAATTATTTGATGATAAGTTGTGGCGATCTATTTATGCAACCGATGCTTCTGTTTATCGAGAACTACCACTAGCAGTATGTTATCCTAAAAATATAGCTGATATTAAGCAGCTTATTCATTTTGCCAGAAACAACAACACTTCTTTAATTCCTAGAACAGCCGGAACATCTTTAGCCGGACAATGTGTGGGAAAAGGCATTGTGGTAGATGTTTCTAAACATTTCACAAAAGTTTTAGCCATAGATCCGGAGCAAAAAACAGTAACTTTGCAACCGGGAGTAATTCGAGATGATCTTAATCGAATTTTAAAACCTTACGGATTGTTTTTTGGTCCAAATACTTCTACATCAAACCGCTGTATGGTTGGTGGAATGGTAGGGAATAATAGTAGTGGTACTACTTCTATAAAATACGGAACAACACGCGAAAAGACTCTTGCTCTAAAAACTATTTTAAGCGATGGTAGTGAAGCAGAATTTAAAGCCATATCAAAAGCAGAATTTCAACAAAAATTAACCTTAGAGAATTTAGAAGGAGATGTATATCGAACGATATATGATATTTTAAAATCTGAAGTTAACCGTTCTGAAATTATAAAAGAGTTTCCGCCTAGGGAGTTACATCGTAGAAATACAGGCTATGCTATAGACGAATTAATTTATTCTGAAATCTTTTCTGAAGATTCTAAAGAACTAATTAATATCTGCAATCTTTTAGCAGGAAGCGAAGGTACTTTAGCTTTTACCACAGAAATCACATTGCAATTGGATGAATTGCCACCAGCACATACCGCAATGGTTGCCGCTCATTATAAAAGTATAGAGTCTTGTTTACAAGATGTTGTTTGTACAATGGAACACTCGCTGTATACTTGCGAGATGATGGATAAAACCATTTTAGATTGTACCAAACAAAATATAAAATATCGAGAAAATCGATTTTTTATAGAAAACGACCCTGAAGCCATTTTAATGCTTGAAGTACGTGCTCAAGATGTTGACAGCCTACAAGAGAAAACAAAAAACTTGTTAAGTACTCTAGAAGAGAATGGCGTTAGTTATGCAAATCCTATTTTACATGGTGAACAAATAAACTTAGCGTTAGAATTACGAAAAGCCGGTTTAGGTTTATTAGCAAATATTGTGGGCGATAAAAAGGCAGTAGCATGTATAGAAGATACAGCTGTTGCATTGCCCGTATTAGCTAATTATATAAATGAGTTTAGCGGTATAATGAAAACCTATAAACAGAATGCTGTATATTATGCTCATGCTGGTGCTGGCGAGCTACATTTACGCCCTATTTTAGATTTGAAGAAAGAAGAAGATGTTGCCCTTTTTAGAAAAATAACTACCGATGTTGCCAAATTAGTTAAAAAGTATAACGGATCTATGAGTGGGGAGCATGGAGATGGTCGTGTTCGTGCAGAATTTGTAGAATATATGATAGGTGCTAAAAATTATATGTTATTAAAACAAGTAAAAGCAGCATTCGATCCTAAAAATATATTTAATCCAGGGAAAATTATCGATGCTCCGGCAATGGATACTTCGCTTCGATACGAAGTAGGACGTGAAGAACCAAAAATAAAAACACTCATGAATTTTGATGAAAATCATGGGATTTTACGATTAGCAGAACAGTGTAATGGTAGCGGAGATTGTAGGAAATCGGCAGAAAGTGGTGGCACTATGTGCCCAAGTTATCGAGCTACAAAAAATGAAAAAGATACCACTCGTGCTCGTGCGAACACACTCAGGGAGTTTTTAACACAATCTGATAAAGAAAATAAATTTAGTTATCAAGAAATAAAAGAAGCTTACGACTTGTGCCTAAGTTGTAAAGGCTGTAAAAGTGAATGCCCAAGTAGTGTAGATGTAGCTGCATTAAAAGCAGAATTTCAGTATCAATATCAAAAAGAAAAAGGTTTTTCTGCTCGTAATAAAGCTTTTGCCAATAATGGTAAGATGAATAAAATGGCATCAAAGATTCCATCCATAGCTAATTTTATGTTTACTAATAAAATTACATCTGGAATTGCAAAAAAGGTAATGGGTGTTGCACCAGAACGTACTTTACCAGCTTTATCTAAAACTACTTTAAATTCTTATTACAAGAAAAATAAATCGGTTTTAAAACCTGAAAATCCAATTAAAAAGGTTTATTTTTTTAATGATGAATTCACTAATTTTTTAGATGCTGAAATTGGTATACATGCGCTTGAATTATTAAGCAAATTAAATTACGAAGTGGTTTTTGTAGATCACGAAGAAAGTGGTCGTGCTCATATTTCAAAAGGATTTTTAGAGGAAGCTAAGAAAATGGCTAATAATAATATAGAAATATTTGCGCCTATCATTTCTGAAGAACATGTGTTAATAGGTTTAGAACCTTCAGCTATTTTAACCTTTAGAGATGAATATTTACGTTTGGCAGATGATGTGAAAAAAGCTTCTGAATTATCGAAAAACTGTTTTATAATTGAAGAATTTCTAAAAAAAGAAATAGCATTAGGAAATATCCAAGCAAGCCAATTTACAGAAGAGGCAAAAACAATTAAAATTCATGGACATTGCCACCAAAAAGCATTGTCTAATACAGCAACTACATTTTCAATATTAAATCTTCCGAAGAATTATAAAGTGAGCATTATTCCATCTGGTTGCTGTGGAATGGCAGGATCCTTTGGTTACGAAAAAGAACATTACGAAGTTAGTATGGCGGTAGGGGAGCAAACTTTATTTCCTGCTGTTAGAAAAGCTTCTTTAGAAACAATTATATCTGCGAATGGAACAAGTTGTAGGCATCAGATTTATGATGGAACCCAACGAAAAGCAAAACATCCGGTTAGTATTTTGTTAGAAGCGCTTGTTGTATAGTTTTAAGCTTTATTAATCGATATTCGTAGAATTTTAAAGATATTTTACGAATATCGGTTTTGAAATAGTAGTAAGCAGTAATAGCTGTTTATAAATTTTTACTTTGCTTTAATATAGTTATTGCAGTTAGTAATTGCGGATTATTGATTTGTTTTAAATTAAGTTCTGAAAAACTAATAAGCTCCCAACGTTTATCGTTATATTCTAATGCCGTTAAATTTTCTATCCAATCACCGGAATTTAAATAAAGGCATGTTCCTTTTTTATTAGTTTTTCGGATGATTTTTGGCTGATGAATATGTCCACAAACCACATATTTATAATTATTTTCAATCGCTAAATCTGTTGCTGTTTTTTCAAAATCATCAATAAACTTAATAGCCCCTTTTACGCGATTTTTAATTTTTTTAGAAAGCGAATATTTTTTTCTCCCTAATTTGGTTAAGCACCAATTTAAAAACCGATTTATTACTATCAATAAATCGTAGCCCCAACCACCTAATTTAGCGATCCATTTTGCATTTTGTATAGAAACATCGAAAACATCTCCATGAAAAAACCAAGCTTTTTTACCGTTAAGCTCTAAAACCAATTTATCGACTATTGAAAAAGAACCTAGAAAGGTGTCACTGAATTTACGCAACATTTCATCGTGGTTTCCAGTAATGTAAATAACCTCTGTACCGCTAGTGTTTAAATCGATAATTTTTTTGATTACTTCAAGGTGAGCTTTCGGAAAATAACGCTTTCTGAATTGCCAAATATCAATAAAATCGCCATTCAAAATCAATTTTTTAGGCTGTACGCTTTCTAAATACATTAATAATTCTTTGGCATGACAACCAAAAGTTCCTAAGTGAACATCAGAAATTACTATTAAATCAATATTTCTTTTTTCAATCAATATTTTTCTATTTAGGGATAAAGAAACTGAAAATGTGTGTTTTAAGTGTTTCTTTCAGTTTAAAGAAGGTTTATTAAACTATTAATTGGTCGGTGCTTTTTTATCTAAATATTAATTGGAGTAACATTTTTAAATTATAGCCTAAAAATTTACATTTGTTCAAAATCGAACTAATGGCAGGAAATACCTTCGGTAAAATTTTCAAATTAACGACTTTCGGAGAGTCACATGGGCCAGCAATTGGAGGCATAATAGATGGATGTCCGGCTGGTTTACAATTGGATTTAGAAGCAATACAAACAGAATTAAACCGGAGAAAACCCGGCCAATCGGCTATTGTAACACAGCGTAAAGAACCAGATGCAGTACAATTTTATTCTGGTATCTTTGAAGGAGAAACAACAGGAACACCAATTGGTTTTGTAATTCATAATTCCAATCAAAAATCGAAAGATTATTCACACATTAAAGATACCTTTCGTCCTTCTCACGCCGATTTTACATATACTGAAAAATACGGAGTTCGAGATTATCGAGGTGGAGGAAGAAGTTCTGCTCGCGAAACCGCAAGTAGAGTAGTAGCCGGAGCTATTGCAAAACAATTACTAAAAGATATTGAAGTAATAGCTTATGTAAATTCTGTAGGCAAAATAGGTTTAAATAAAACCTATCAGGAAGTAGATTTTTCAGAAATAGAAAAAAATCCGGTACGTTGTCCTGATGCAGCTAAAGCTCAAGAAATGGAAGCGTATATTAAACAAATCCGATCAGAAGGAGATACTGTAGGAGGAACTGTTTGCGGAGTAATTAGAAATGTTCCGGTAGGCTTAGGAGAACCGGTTTTTGATAAATTACATGCAGAGTTAGGAAAAGCAATGTTATCTATTAATGCTGTAAAAGGCTTTGAGTATGGAAGTGGTTTTTCAGGAACAGTTTTAAAAGGTAGCGAGCATAATGATTTGTTTAATGAAGATGGCTCTACCCAAACTAATTTAAGTGGCGGAATTCAAGGTGGAATTTCAAACGGTATGGATATCTATTTTACGGTAGCTTTTAAACCAGTAGCAACCATTATGCAAAATCAGGAAACAATTAATAGTAAGGGCGAAAAGGTAGCGATGCAAGGAAAAGGAAGACACGATCCTTGTGTGGTACCAAGAGCAGTACCGATTGTAGAAGCGATGGCAGCATTAACTATTACTGATTTTATGCTTCAAAATACTGCTTCAAAACTTTAAAAAATCTAAGAATAAACTAAACTACATGAAGAAATTAGCACTGCATTGGCAGATTTTATTGGGTATGCTTGCCGGAGTTGTTTTTGCACTTATTTTAACAAATTTTAGCTGGGGAGCTGAGTTTGTAAATGATTGGATTAAACCCTTTGGGAATATTTTTATAAACGCATTAAAATTAATTGCAGTTCCGCTGATTTTAGCTTCGTTAATTAAAGGAATTTCCGATTTAAAAGACATTTCTAAATTGTCTAAAATGGGAACCCGTACCATCGGTATTTATATCGTTACTACTGTCATTGCAGTAAGTATTGGTTTAGTAATGGTTAATGTAATTAAGCCAGGTTCTAACATTAATCAAGAAACTCGTGAAGATCTTATAGCTAGTTATGAAGGAGATGCTCTTAATGTACAATCGGCAGCCCAAAAACAAAAAGATGCTGGACCTTTGCAGGCTTTAGAAGATTTAGTTCCGGGTAATATATTTGCTGCTGCTAGCGATAACGGAAATATGTTGCAGGTAATATTTTTTGCTATTTTCTTCGGAATTGGTTTAATATTAATACCTGAAGAACAATCAAAACCCGTCAAAGCCTTTTTTGATGGTTTTAATGAAGTAATTTTAAAACTGATTGATATCATTATGCTTTCCGCTCCATTTGGAGTATTTGCTCTATTGGCAGCTTTAGTGGTAGAATCACCTAGTCCCGATTTGTTCGAAGCATTAGCAATGTATGCGTTAACTGTAATTCTAGGCTTAGCTATAATGATAGGTATTTATGTGTTGATGGTATGGATATTCACTAAAAATAAACCTAGTTTTTTTATAAACGGAATCTCTCCGGCACAATTATTAGCATTTTCTACAAGTTCGAGTGCTGCTACACTACCGGTAACTATGGAACGAGTGGAAGATCATTTAGGCGTTCATGAAGAAGTTACCAGTTTTGTATTGCCAATAGGAGCAACCATAAATATGGATGGAACCAGTTTATATCAAGCAGTAGCTGCTGTATTTATAGCACAAGCTTTTGGTATAGATCTAACAATAGGAGCGCAGTTGGGAATTATAGCAACAGCAACATTAGCCTCTATAGGTTCTGCTGCGGTACCAGGTGCCGGAATGGTCATGTTGGTAATTGTATTAGCACAAGCAGGTATCCCAGAAGCTGGTTTAGCCTTGATTTTTGCAATTGATAGGCCACTTGATATGTGTCGGACAACAGTTAACGTTACCGGAGATGCTGCAGTTTCAGTTATGGTTGCTAAATCAGTAAATATGATGGGACCGCCAAACGTAAAAACTTGGAAAAAAAAATCTGAAAATAGTCTTTAATAGAGGGGGGATATTAAAAAAGGAAGGTATTTTTTTAATTACCTCCCTTTTTTATGTGTAATAGTTTGAATTAGCCAACATAAATATATAAAAATATTTTATATAATTTAGGTTAAACCGTGAATTTCAGAAAATGACAATTATAAGATATTATTATAATAATCTATTAATAAAATTTATTTTTTATTGACATTTTTTAGTGTATCAAATCAGTTTTTTAATTTTATTTAGCTCACTTTTACTATAATTTTTCCTAGCTGTTGATTTGATTCCATATATTCATGAGCTTTTACAATATCTTCAAAATCAAAAACTTTATCTATCGTTGGTTTTAATTTACCATTTTCTAAAGCGTTATAAACAAATTCTCGAGCTGGTTTTAATTTTTCAGGATCTGTAGATATATCTAATAGAATATATCCTTGAATATGAAGTCTTTTTTGCAATAATTGTCCAAAAGGAAATTCAGCAGGTTTCCCTGATAAAGATCCGTATTCAATAATTTTCGCTTGTGGTGCTGCTGCTTTTGCCAATGTCTCAATCATCGGACCGCCTATGGGGTCAAACGCAATACTCGCACCATTACCAGTAATTTCCATAACGCGTTCTACTAAGTCTTCAGTATCAGTTACAATTACATGATCGGCGCCAGCATCTAATAATTGTTGTTTTTTGTTTTCTTTTCGTGTGGTAGCAATAGCAATTCCGCCTTTAATTTTAGTTAAAGCAATTGCTGCAAAACCAACACTACTACTAGCCGCAGTAATTAATACGGTATCATCTGTTTTTAAACCTCCATTCTCTATAAGACCTCCGTAAGCAGTTATGAAAGGCATCCAAATTCCAGCAGCCTCAATCGAAGAAAGGGAAGAAGGATAATGACTTACTGAATGCTCAGGAACTATAGTTGTTTCGCCATATGTTCCATAATCATTCATTGAGAATGATGGAATTGTACTAACTTTATCTCCTACTTTTACAGAAGTTACTTTGCTACCTATTGCCTCTACAATTCCACTTGCTTCATATCCAAGCCGAGAGGGTAATTTTGGTTTTTCTAAATATTGTCCGCTTCTATAAGCTACTTCGGCACGGTTTAAGCCTAATGCTTCAACTTTTAATCTTACTTCATTTTCTTTAGGTTCTACAAGATCTATTTCTTCAATTTTTAAAACGTCAGCAGAACCGGTTTCATTAAATTGTACAATTCTTGTTTTTTTATCGGTAGTATTCATAGCTATTTATTTTGACGTAAATTTCTAAATTCGTGTATTTGATGACAAAAAAATTAGTATAAATAACAAAGTATTATAATTTATTTTAGCTTTAGGAAGCTTGTATTTTATTTAAAATTCTCTCTTAATTTCATGAATTCTTGTTCTAGAAAATTTAGTTTTTGTTCTAGTTCTGTATTTTGATTTTCCGGAAGATGTTTTAAAAAACAATACTTTACACACCACATTTCTTTTATGTCATTTAATTTAATCTCAAGATCATCGATGTTTTTGTTTGTAGCCTGCAAGGTTATTTTTTCTGAAGTTTGATAAAATTTGCGTAGTAAAATTTTATGGGTAGTAACTAATAAGATTAAGCTACTATTTTCAATTTTAGAATAATCTTCAGTTTCAATTTTCTCACCTATAATTACGTCTTTAGGAAAATATCCCTTATCGTTATTGGTCATTTCTAAATTAGATATCAAGTAACCTCTGTATTTTTTTTCTCGGTTTAATGGTAAATGTAATTTAGGAAGATCTTCTATAAAATGTGGTTTATCAAAATATAAAACATAATCTGTTTCAGTTTTAGGAGTAATGCAGGGAATTCTAGCGAATTTTTCTTTATCGAAGCTTCCCTGTAATGCTAGATCGTCTTTAAACTTCAAAAGTTTATTTACAGTAAGTTCTTTGGTTAACAAGTCATCTATGGTAATGCTAAAATGGTTAGCTATTTTTATAATAGTTTCTATCCTAGGTTCACTACGTTCCTCCTCGTAAGCACCCAAAGTACCACGCTTTAGTTCGAATAATTCGGCAAAAGCCTGCTGACTTAATTTCTTTACATTTCTTATTTTCCTAATATTCTTACCGAAATACGACATTTTTTGCTAAAATTATTTGCAATAATAAAATTTAGTTGTATATTTATCTAACAATATTAGCTAATAGAATTGATAATTACTAATTTATTTGGTTATATCTTGATTTTAGTTTTAAAATCTTGAACTTGCTAAATAAATTAGCTTGACGTAGATATTTTTAATTTTAACCTAAACAACCAATGATAACAGTAATAATTACTAGCGTGATTTTGTTAATAATACCTTAAAATAGATTAGATTTTTTGTATTATTATACCAAGTTATTTAACACCAATCAAAAAATACTTTCTAGATGAAAAATCACTATCAGATTACCAAAAATTTTCTGTTAGAGCTTAATTTCAATATTGATTTTGAAAATGAAGCTGAAGGAATCTTAATGATTCGAAGAGAAAATTTTGGGATTAAAAACCTTATCCTGGGTGTTGCGCCACCTATTTTAATAATGGAGCAGTTTTTATTCAGAATAAACAACCAATCAGAAAAGATTTATCGTAGTCTGCTCCAGAAGAACCGTGATATTATCCATGGAGCATTTGTAGTAGACGATTCAGGAGAAAAAGTGATCTTTAGGGATACACTTCAGATAGAGAACTTAGATCTAAACGAGCTAGAAGGATCTTTAAACTCACTCAGTTTATTGATGAGTGAATATTCAGATAAAATTATAGAATTTTCAAAATATTAAACCTTAGCGTTATGAACATTTTTAGACGATTATTTAAAATAGGAGAAGCTGAAGCAAATTCGGCAATCGACAATATGGAAGATCCTATCAAGTTAACTGAACAGGGAATTAGAGATCTTAGAAAAGATTTAGAAAAAAATATGGAAGCTTTAGCTCAGGTAAAAGCTTTAGCCATTCGGGCCAAAAATGATCAAGATGAATATCTCGATAAAAAGGATGATTATCATAATAAAGCGATTTTGATCCTGAAAAAAGGACAAAGTGGTGATATGGATAAAACAGAAGCAGATCGTCTTGCCCGTGAGGCCTTAGTAAAAAAAGAAGAAGCCCAAAAGCATGTAGATCGGTCTGAAGAAGAAGCGAAGAAGTTCAATGAAAATGTGGCACAGTTAGAACGTAATATTCAAACCATCAAATCGAATATCAGTAATTGGGAAAACGAACTTAGAACGCTTAAAGCTCGCGTAAAAGTGAGTAATGCCACAAAGAGCCTTAACAAGCAAATGGCTGAAATTGATAGTAGTAGTACCGTTTCAATGTTGGAACGTATGAAGGAAAAAGTAGCTCAGGAAGAAGCTTTGGCAGAGGCTTACGGTGATATTGCTGGTGCATCTAAATCTATAGATGATGAGCTTGAAAAAGCTGCGAGCACTACTGAAGCTAAAGCCGAAGATGACCTTAGCAAACTTAAAGATCAGTTAGGTTTAAATGAAGATAAAAAATAACGAAATTGACCAGTTTAACAGACATATTATTTTCTGAGGTAAACATTACCCTTAGCATTCTCTGTATTTTATTAATCGTTTATTGGTTGCTTACCATGATTAGCGGTATCGAATTTGAATACGATATGGATATAGATATCGACGCCGATATGGACGTCGATATTTCAACAGACGGTTCGAATATGGAATTTCAGGATGTATCGAATGCCGAGCTGAATAAAGAAGATGTGGTAGGTAAACGTATCCAACCTCTAAAATGGTGGCAAATTATGTTGATCTACTTCAACTTTGTCGGGCTACCTTTTATGTTCACTTTTACCTGTTTTGTTTTTATCTGGTGGTTTACCACGGCAATAACAACTGCGCTCACATTTACCTATGACAACTTTATAGGTTTTGCAATAATGATAGCTGCGTTTTTTACCTCTTTATTTGTAAATAAGATATTTACTACACCTTTTAAAGGTTTCTTTAAAAACCTGAATAAAGATGGCGATAAAGCCACTGATTATATTGGCAGGCAAGGGGTTTTATTATCGACCATTTCTGGAGATAAAATGGGCAATGCAGAGATTTCAGCCAATGGCGATTCACATTCTATTTACGTAAAATCGCTAGACGGCCATCAGCTTAATTATCAAGACAAAATTTTAATTATCAAGCAGTCTGCTGATAAAAATTATTTCTTAGTACAATCTTATAACGACTAAACTTAACTACTTAAAATGAATTATATTTTATCAATTATCGTAATGGGATTGGGTGGGGTAGCTTTCCTAATCGTCATTTACTTCGCAGTTATAGCGATGTTTTACAAAAAAGTTCCACAAGGCCGTGCCATTGTTCGTACTGGCTTTAGAGGAACAAAGGTAGCCACAGATAAAGGAATGTATGTTGTTCCTGTTTTGCATAAAATGGAGATAATGGATATTTCTGTAAAGAAGATCCAGATTGAAAGAATGGAACACGAAGGTTTAATTTGCCGCGATAATATGCGTGCAGATATTAAAGTAGCCTTTTTTGTTCGAGTGAATAATGATATCTCTTTCATTAAAAGAGTGGCACAAACCATTGGTGTAGATCGTGCATCCAGAATCGAAACTTTAGAGGATCTTTTTGAAGCTAAATTTTCTGAAGCCTTAAAAACAGTAGGAAAGAAGTTTGATTTTATCGAACTATACGAAGCTCGTCGTGAGTTTAGAGACGAAATTGTAAATATTATTGGTACCGATCTTAACGGCTATACTTTAGAAGATTGTGCGATAGACTTTCTAGAACAAACGCCAATTACACATCTTAAGCCAGATAATATTCTGGATTCGGAAGGTATCAAAAAAATTACCGAGCTTACTGCTGTTCAGAATATGAAAGCGAACCTTATTAAGCGTGACGAAGAAAAAACCATCAGAAAACAAGATGTTGAAGCACGTGAAGCTATTCTAGAATTAGATAAGCAGTTAGCGGAAAAAGAAGAGGCGCAAAAACGAGAAATTGCTAATATTAAAGCTAGAGAACATGCGGAAATTAGTAAAGTTTCTGAAGAAGAACGATTAAAATCGGAGTCAGCCAGAATTTCTACCGAAGAAAAAGTAAAAGTAGCCGAAGAAAATATGAACCGCCAGATCATCGTGGCGGCGAAAAACAAAGAACGAACAGAAGCAGTAGAAAGCGAACGAGTTGAAAAAGATCGTATGCTGGAAGCTACCGAGAGAGAACGTATTGTGACACTTGCTCAAATTGAAAAAGAAAAAGTTCTTGAAGTAGAGAAGAAAAACATTCAGGATGTCATTAGAGATCGTGTAATGTTAGAAAAAGGTGTGGTTGAAGAGCAAGAGAACATGAAAGATATTCAAGCTTTTAAAACGGCCGATCGTGAAAAGCAAGTAAAAGTTACTATTGCTGAGGCAAATGCACAGGAAGATTTGATTAAAACAATTAAAGCTGCTGAAGCTCAAAAAGAAGCTGCCAAGCAAAAAGCAGAAGAAATTAATATCGAAGCACAGGCGCATAAAGAAGCCAGTGAGAAAGAAGCCGAAGCTAGAAAAACGATTGCTGAAGCTAAAGCGAAAGAAGAAGCAACAATTGGTTTATCTGAAGCTGAAGTAATGCATGCTAAAGCCGATGCTAACGAAAGACAAGGACTTATGGAAGCGCTTATCATCGAGAAAAAAGCCAAAGCTGAAGCTGCTGGAATGGAAGCTAAAGCCGAAGCTAGTAGAAAAGAAGGAAAAGCTGCTGCCGATGTTATTAGAGATAAAGCACTTGCCGATGCTGCAGGTATCGAAGAAAAAGCTGCTGCTATGAAGAAACTTGATGGTGTTGGTAAAGAGCATGAAGAATTTAAGTTGAAACTGGATAAAGAATTGCAAGTAGATTTAGCACATATTAATATTCAAAAAGATATCGCTGATGCTCAGGCTAGTGTAATTAGTGATGCGCTGAAAGCCGCTAAAATTGATATTGTTGGTGGTGAAACCATGTTCTTCGATCAAATCATAGGTCAGATAACCAGAGGTAAAGGATTCGACAGATTGGTTCAAAACAGTTCTAATATTCAGGATTTAAAAGATTCTATTTTAGGAAGTGACGATATTAAGGGGAATTTATTAACCAAAGTACGTGAGTTTTCAGAGAAATATGGAATTTCTTCCGAAGACATCAAAAACCTTACGATCGCTAATTTGATTATGGAACTAAAAGGTCGCTCTAACGATCAAAATGAGCAAACCATGTTAGGCAATTTATTCAACCTGGCGAAAGGTTTAGGATTGTCAGATCAGCGAGTATCAACCTTAAAGGTTTGATCTAATATTTAAAGTAATTTGATTTAGATTTAGAGCTATGTTATCCCGGGCTTACCCCGGGATCTCATCCTCTTTGTTTTCTTACGTTTTAGGAATTACTAAAAATCAACCCTAACCCTTACCATAAAACCTAATGAATACTAACAAAGAAAAACCGATACAAAAAGATGCTTTAGATGGTGGGACTTATGAGATTATTCGTAAGCGTCTTAACACTCATAAATCTGATTTACAGGAACGTCTTAACACATTAAATGATGCCCGAAAAACGGTTTTTGGTTCTCTTGAAACACAGTTAATTGCAAATAACCGCATTAGTACCGAAAATAACTGTGTTGCCAGGGATATAATTTCGCTGGGAAATACCTGCATTTTCGGTTATAACGTGCATTTTGGTTTGCGTACCGATATTAAGCTCTCTGATGTTTTTAGTATTTACAAATTCGATAATGAACATTTTGAGTCGGTTTCTTTAGAGCTTTTGGAAGATGAAACATTTAAAACCGATTTTTCAAATTTATATAAGTATTATCGAAATACAATTTTTACCAAGTTTGCCAAGATAGGGAATTACCTGCATATGGTATTTCAGCTTAGCGATAGCGTAACCGATATAAAAACCTTTAAATGGCTTATCAAGGATAATACTCTTACCTATATCGATAATCGTAGCGAGCATGAGTTTAAATACCCAAAACAGTATCAATTTAACTGGCAGGAAGCTACTAGAGATATGCAACGTTATGGCGAACATCCACATGTGGCGATTTTAGATAAAGTGTTTGTAGAAACCATTGGTGGCGATCTAACCATTAAAATTGAAGATAATACAAACGATGGAATGGGAATCTATTCCGAACCTGTAGATTATAAAGATCAAACTTTGGATGATGGCCAGATTCGCTTTGCTGATTTAGGGAATCTGATTGTGTTGGAAATTAAACCATTTCAGGAAGAAGCACGCTATTTTGTGTATAATCATAAAATGCAGGAAGTGCAGAAAATTGATTCCATCAAAGAAACTGCTATATTATTGCCCGACGATCAGGGGATTATTTTTCCTAATGGTTATTATTTGCAAACCGGAGAATTTCATTTGTTTTCTAACGAAGTTCAATCTTGGAAATATCAGGAAACCATTAGTTCTCCCAATGGAGAAGATTTTTTATATATTTTCTATTCGCCATCCAAAAGCGCTTATCTGCTAATGGATTATAATATGATCGAGCAGGAAATAAAAACGCCTATTGTTTGTGGCGGCTTCACGATTTTACCCGGTGGCGAGCTTTGTTATTTTAAAGCCGAAGACGAGCAAACTAAACATCATATGATTCAGATTTGGCAGACGCCATATCTGGAAGGCGATATAATGCCTTCTGAACATCAGGATTCGATGTTGTATAAAATCGGAAATAAAGATATTGTAAAAGCAATGGCCGAGGCTAACGAGCTTCTCACTTTGCTTAGTAAAGAAGATAATTATGATGGTTTATATGCGGATATAGCAAAATCATCAAAAAATATTTTAGATGCCTTTTATTGGTTGAATGAAAAGGAAACTGCTGTTTTAAGTGAACCTTTAAAAGAAATAAATATAGCTGCTAATGCAGCAATCGATGAGTTTCAGAAAGTAATTCAACTTAAGAAAAATGCTGAAAAACAAACCCAGGAAATTCAGCAAAAAGCACAAGAGCTTTTCAGTAAAATAAAAAGCACTTCATTTAAAAACATTAATGAATTTGTTGTATTACTCTCTCAATTACGAGCCTTGCGCGGCGAGGTTATTGGCCTTTATGAAATTAGATACGTAAACGAAGAATTTATTAAGTCTCTTGAAACTGAAATAGCTGAACAAACAACAAAAATTTCAAGGCGCTGCGTCGAATTTTTACTGAATGATAAAGCATTGCAGCCTTATCATGATAAAGTTGATGAGAAGAAGCAACGATTAGCCGATATTAGCAAAGTTCTTGAAGCTAAAAACTTAGAAGATGAGGTAACCCAGATAGCGATTGATCTGGAAATGCTTATCGATATTGTATCAAACCTTGATATTGAAGATACATCACATTCTACCAAAATTATCGATAATATTTCGCTAATTTTTGCAACCATAAACCAGCTTAAAGCAGCAATTAAGAATAAGAAAAAGTCGCTTGGAAGTAAAGAAGCTAAAGCCGATTTTGCAGCTCAGTTAAAACTTATAGATCAGAGTATTATTAATTATCTGGATATTGCTTCTACTCCTGAAAAGTGTGATGAATTTCAAACAAAAGTCAGCATACAACTGGAAGAATTAGAAGGGAAATTTGCCGATTTTGAAGAGTTTATTACTGAAATAATCGAAAAGCGAGAAGAAGTTTATAATGCTTTTGAAAGTAAAAAAAGCGCTATTAACGAAAAGCGAAATAAAAAAGCCATTGCGCTGCAAACTGCTTCGGATAGGATTTTAAAAAGTGTTGGCAAAAAAGCTGAAAGTCTACACTCGGTTTCAGAAATTAACGGGTATTACGCTTCAGATCTTATGGTTAACAAACTTCGCGATATTGTGGAGCAATTACGTGAGCTAGATGATAGTGGTAATGCCGAAGAAATTGAAACTTCCCTTAAAACCAGTAGGGAAGATGCTTTACGAAAGCTTAAAGACAAACAGGATCTTTACGAAGATGGCGAAAATATCATCAAACTTGGAAATCATAAATTTGGGGTAAACCGCCAAGATTTAGATTTAAGTATTGTTTTTAAGGATGATCAATTATTTTATCATTTAAGCGGTACCGATTTTTATCAGGAATTACAGAATGATATTTTAAATAATAGCCGAGAATATTGGGATCAGGAATTTATTTCTGAAAATGATTCAGTGTACCGAGCATCGTTTTTAGCTTTCAAAATTTATAAAAATAATGCGTTTGAAAAACTTTCAGGATTAACAGAAGCTGAATTGCTGAAGTTAATTCAGGAAGAAAGCAGTAGCAATTATGCTGAAGGTTATATAAAAGGTGTTCACGATCTGGATGCGGCTAAAATTTTACAAGTTTTAGTACAAAAACATCAAGATTTAGGCATTCTAAAATATAGATCTGAAATTCGTGCTTTTGCGAGATTTTTTTGGAATCAGTTAGATAAAGATTCCAAACAAGGTTATAACAATTCTATTAAAGCATCAGGCCAGGTTTTAAAATATTTTCCAAATACACGGGAATATGACTTTTTAATTCAGGAGTTAGAACAGGTAATAAGCGAATTTGGACAAAATTCAGGTTTATTTTCTCCGGAAATGAGTTTAGAAATCGCTCAGTATCTATTTGAAGAATTGCAAAGTGATGATCGTTTTGTAGTAAGTGGTTTAGCAAAAAAGCTTGCTGAAGATTTTCAGCAGATGTTGAATAAGGAAAAGGCAGAAAGTCAATTTCAAAATAGTATAGAAAGTTTACACTCATATTCTGCTAAAATTAGGTTGGTTAAACAATGGCTTCAGGCTTTTGCTAAATCAAAATTAGTAGAAAATCAGATAGGTTATATTGATGAAGCGGCTTGTTGTATTTTGTTTCCGCAGCAAACTCCGGAAGTGAATCATATCAATCCTTCAACAGTAATTTCAGGTTTAAAAGGCGACCATAAATATATCGAAAATGGGCAATATCAGTTCGATTTTCATGAGTTTACGCAAAAACTTCAGTTGTATTTTAATTATAGTGTTCCAGCCTTTCAAGCGTTTAGAAAGGCAAGACATCAGGTAACCGAGGAGTTGAAAGACCAATTGAAATTAGACGAATTTAAGCCCCGAGTTTTAACTTCTTTTGTTCGAAATAAATTAATCGACCAGGTATATTTTCCGCTTTTCGGAGAAAATTTAGCCAAGCAATTGGGAAGTGTAGGGGAGAACCGCCGTACCGATCGTATGGGAATGTTGTTGTTAATTTCGCCACCGGGATACGGGAAGACCACCTTAATGGAGTATATCGCAAACCGGCTTGGTTTGATATTTATGAAAATTAACGGCCCGGCGATTGGCCACGATATTACTTCGGTAGATCCAGATGCAGCCACTAACTCGGCTTCCCGAGAAGAATTAAAAAAGCTGAATCTGGCTTTTGAAATGGGAAATAATGTGATGTTATACTTAGACGATATTCAGCATTGTAATCCCGAATTTTTACAGAAGTTTATTTCACTGGCTGACGGAACTCGAAAAATCGAAGGTATTTTTAATGGAAAACCTAAAACTTACGATTTACGCGGAAAGAAATTTTGCGTGATTATGGCAGGAAATCCGTATACAGAAAGTGGTGAGAAATTTAGAATTCCCGATATGCTTTCTAACCGAGCTGATATTTATAATTTGGGAGATATAATTGGCGATACCGAAAGCTTGTTTAAATTAAGTTTATTGGAAAATTCGTTAACCTCTAATCCGGTCTTACACCAATTAAGCTCTCGAAATTTTGATGATGTGTATACACTTGTGGATCGTGTAGAAAATAATTCGGATGTCGGAGAATTAAAGGGAAACCATACGCAACAGGAAATTCAGGATTATAAATCTGTTTTAGAAAAAGTACTCAGTATCCGTGATACGGTTTTAAAAGTGAATGCTACTTATATTAAATCGGCTGGAATGGAAGATGAGTACCGAACCGAGCCTGCATTTAAGCTTCAAGGATCATATCGGGATATGAATAAACTGGTTTCTAAAGTGGTGCCAATTATGAATGATAAAGAACTAAATAGTTTATTATTATCCCATTACGAAAACGAATCGCAAACGCTTACTACAGCTGCAGAAGCTAACCTTTTAAAATTTAAAGAACTGCGCGGCGATATTTCTGAAAATGAACAAGCACGTTGGATAACTATTAAAGAAACATTTTTAAAGAATAATAAATTGAAAGGTTTTGGTAACAAAAATGAAATGGCACAGGTATTATCGCAAATGATGATGTTTAGCGAAAATCTGGAAGGTATTAAAGAGGTTTTGCAACGCGGTTTTGAAAAATAAAATGTTTGAAATAGCCAAATCAACCGATTTGGCTATTTATTTTTAGTTTATCATATCAACTTCATTTTTTAAAATTTCAATACAAAAACTGAAACATAAAATTAGTGAAGACATTTAGTTAAAATTTCAAGTGCAATTTTTAGCTAGCTTCATTCTATTCTCTTCTTATTCTGATCAAACAGGCCTATTAAAATACTATTTCCCTGGTCGTCTACTTTTATTCCACCATATTTTGCAATTTCAAATTTGTAGGAGTTTCCTTCTTGAAAAAAGTATGATTCTGCACCAAAATGGACATTTCGAGATCCATTATAACTATATTTTATCAGGAATTCATCATTATTAATCGGTGTTTTTTGTTCTTGAATTCGGACTTTTTTAGCAACACCATCTTCTTTTAGTTTAACCACACAAAATCCTCTTTTAGAAATACTATCTATATTAATATTGTTTGAAATAGCATACCTTAAATTCATATAATCACCTTGCATTAGTGAACGAGGATCAACAGGAGCTAATTCTAATAAAATTAGCTGTCCATTAGCTAACAATTTTTCTTTCTGAATAATGGAATAGTTGAAGAAAACTAGTAAAACAATAAGATTAACTAATAGGATTATCCACTTATATTTTTTCATTAGAATTTAATTTTTTAATAATGAATAAATAGAATAAAAGAAATATAATGCCAGATACAAATAAGATGATTGATTTGGATAATAAGGTAAAATTTAGAGAGTAATAATATTGTGATATAAAATAAATAAAAGCAAGTATCCCTATCACCACTCCACTTTTATAATTAACTAAAAAGCTCAACAAAATAATAGCAATTGCTCCAGAAATAGTAGGGGAAAATATTGTTGGAGCTAGTATTGATATTGTTAAAATGTATACTATACTTTTAGTTTTAACAGAAGTTATTTCATTTATTTTTATAATCATATTTGTTAAATACATGATTACTGAAATAATTATGATAGATGATAACCAAATATAATTTAGAGAAATTGGTAGTAATCTTTTTTCTGTAATTCCAATAAGGCCAAATAGTAGAGAGAATATCATTCCAATTCTAATTGGGTTATAAAGTTTAGATAATTTTTTATGAGACGAAATTATCTTAGCTTCATTTAAAAATACATATACTAAAATTATACTAGTAATGGCAATGTATAAATGAACTAAGTTGTAATAATTATTAAAAGCGATCAGAAAAAGAAAGCTACCACTAATTGTAATTATTGAAATGAATGATAAAATATAATTCTGGCAAATGAACAAACAGGATAAAGCTATACAACTAATGGATAATGAAATGATATTTTCATTAATTCCAATTTCTGATAACCCAAGAGAGTATAAAATAAAACCTGCAATGTATATTGAAATACTAAATGTATCTATAATAATTTTATCGTACCATTTATTTAAACAAATAGCCAAAATTAGAAATACTGTCCCAAATATTAGTAAACTATACTCAGAGTCATAAAGCCCTGAAAGGATATAAAAACCAATTAACGCTAAAGTGGCTAAAAAGCCTCCAAAAATTGAAAGGATTTTAATAGCTAAACTAGATTTATTTTCAGCTAGATTAGCATACTCTTCTAAAATAGCATTTTCATCACATTCAAATTCTGAGCCTTCAGAAAACCGAATCTTATCTAATAAAAGTTTCTTATTCGTTAATTTTTCCATTTCTTTTGAAGATCAATAAGGTTTTTAATTACCAATGTTATACTCCCTATAACGAATAAACTAATCAATAAAAATGCATTTATTTCATTTGATATTTTTAAAATAAATGCAGAAATTATAATAACAATACTAAAGGGCACGATTGAAAGATAAAATCCGCTTTTTACCTTAAGTCCATATTTAATTCCAGCAAAATATAGTACTGTGGTAATTATAAGTAATACCAATAATGAGTTTTGATTTTTGCTGAAAATACCAATTACAATACCTATTGTGGTAAAAGATACACTGGCTAATGCTATTAAGTTTGAAAACCATACCGGTGGTTTAATACTAGTATTGATTTTATGACCAAATAATGAAATAAATAAAAACAATACATTAATCACGAAAAGTAAAGTATACGTAAAAACATCTGACCAGTTATATGCAACTTGTTGAGAATATAGTATGAATGTTGTATTTACTAAAATGATATATAAAAGCCATAGTGGCGCAAAATTTGAGATAAAAACCCATATCGAAATAAAGATTGTCCAGCCCAAGAAAAAATCATAAGCATTAGCTCCCGTTTGATAAACTTGACCGAAAACAGCGAATAGTACACCTACCAAAACTGATGCACTCGTTAGCACTATATTTTTTATATTTAAACTTAATTTTGAGAATACAACAACTAAGGTTAAAATTAAAAGTAACCCCTCGATTAATCCAATTTTCAAAAACTTATGTAAGTCAGCCCAGTTATAAGCAAAGAAAAAAATAAGTCCAGCTGTTGTAAAACCTATACCTAAACTTATAAAAAAAAGTTCAAGAAATTTATGCCAAGATTGTTTACTACTATAAATATTTTTTTTCAGAATAGTATCAATTCCTTTTGCTGACCAATTACTATGTCGAGAGATGATTTGAATATCTTCTCGGTTAATTTTTTTCATTTTATTTCAAATAATCTTTTTAAATAAAAGGATTCTTAAATATGATTTTTTCCTTAAGAGATTAAATTTATAAAATTGAATTTAGTTAATTACATCCACAGCTATTTTTTATATAGAATGTTTTAAACATGTTTTTTTGTTTTATATTTGCGCATCAAATCAGGCAATGAGGTCTGCCTTAAACCGTTCCGCTTGGAACTAATGACATCTACTTTTATGGCTTATGCCACTGTAGAATCATTTATTTAAGTCAATATGGACAAGACAAAAATTAAAAAATTTTTATCCTCATTCGAGCAAATTCCTTCATTAATTTATCTTTTTAAGTGGATTTTTATTTGTTTGATATTAGGTGTAATTACGGGAAGTATTTCTGCATTTTTTCTTTTAAGTCTAGAATGGGCAACAAATTGGAGGGAATCTCATTTGTGGATTATAGCACTACTGCCAGTAGGAGGTTTTATTATTGGTTTATCGTATCACTTATACGGAAATAGTGTTGTAAAAGGGAATAACTTGCTATTAGAAGAGTTTCATTCGCCAAAAAAAGTAATACCTTTTCGGATGGCTCCACTTGTTTTATTTGGGACAATATTAACCCATTTTTTTGGAGGTTCTGCAGGCCGTGAAGGAACAGCTGTTCAAGTTGGAGGAGCAGTTGCCGATAGGTTTACAAAGGTTCTTAAATTATCAAAACGAGATCGAAAAATAGTTTTAATAGCAGGTATAAGTGCAGGTTTTGCATCTGTTTTTGGAACACCACTAGCAGGTGGAATTTTTGCCTTAGAAGTTTTAATTTTAGGTAGAATACGCTTAGATGCAATTATTCCGAGCTTTATGGCTGCTGTTTTTGCCGATTATTTTTGCCGGTTTTGGAATGTTTCTCATACACATTATCATATTGATTCCGTCGCAAAAATGACACCTGTAAATTTACTATGGTCTTTACTAGCAGGAATTATTTTTGGTCTTGTCGCGATGCTTTTTTCAAAATCTACCCATTTCTGGAGTAACCTTTTTAAAAAGACAATTAATTATCCCCCTCTACGTCCTGTTGTGGGAGGTGTTATATTAGCTGTTGCCATATATTTTATGGGAACTACAAAATATATTGGGTTAGGAGTACCTACTATTGTTAATGCTTTTAAAATACACCTCAATTCTTACGATTTTCTTTTAAAGGTACTGTTTACCTCATTTACACTTGGTGCAGGATTTAAAGGAGGAGAAGTAACTCCTTTATTTTATATAGGAGCTGCTTTAGGAAATGTACTAATTTGGTTTATACCATTACCAATGGATCTTCTTGCAGGAATGGGATTTGTAGCAGTTTTTGCAGGAGCTACAAATACACCAATAGCGTGTACTATAATGGGAATAGAACTATTTGGAATAGAATCGGGTGTTTTTATTGCCTTGGCATGTTCAACCGCATATTTATTCTCTGGGCATTCGGGTGTTTATTCCTCCCAAATTATAGGAAGTCCAAAAAATACGTCATTTACTAGAGAAAAAGGTTTACATCTATCTGAGGTAGGAAATAGAAGGATAAAAAAATGAAAGACTTTGTAACGTTAAGAGTATATTTTGAGTACGGACAAAAAGTACACGATCATTCCTTTTGGAGAAAACTATATTCTTCAGATTTTTCTATTGAGCTAATGAAAAGAGCAAAAGCATTCGGCTTGAGCCAAGTTTTACATCTAAATGTAAGCAAAGGCTATTTAGAGAACCAAAAAATTAATTGGGGAATAACAGAAATACGTCATTATAAACACCCACATATTATTGAAATTACAGATTCTGAAGAAAAAATAAATCAATTTTTAGAAGAGCAGAAAAAACTGTTACTGTATACTTCCATTTTAATGGTTAAAAATGAAGTTATAGTGAAATAATTATGCTTAGTTGGTTAACTTTATTGTCTAACTTTTTTGTAATTCTTAACTGTATTAAATTAAACCTAAATCGCTTATTTTAGCTACCATTTTATTCAATTTTTAAAGAGTTAAATTGAAACCGATATTCTCAATTTCTTCAATTTTTTTGATACAGATTTAAAAAGAAGTATTCCACATCATTTTTAACTAAATTTAAAATAAATATATAAGGGTTTAAGATATTGGTTTTTGAAATTTCGGTAAATTTTCAGTTCATTATCAATGATAATTATCTTTTGAGTTTTATAATGTTGGATTAATTTATTTCTATTTCTTTTTTTGAAGAGACGAATAAAAAACATTGTTCCAATAGTTTCTGTAACCCCTCTTCATTATTCTTAGAGTCTGAAATAACTATAATCCCTATAATCTAAAATGTAGTAGTTAATGCAGATAGAGCAATTAGAATTATTCCAAATATTATATTTTTTTCTCCTCTTTTTTCTTTGCAAAAACGGAGAAGACAAGGTAATCCTGAGGTTTGATTTGGAAAAAAAAGATATCCTTTTATTTGAATATTCTTAAATAATAATTCTAAAAATTTACTTTTAATTAAATCTTTAAGGAAAAAAAGGTATTATTATGTTCTATATTATGAAAATTAGTAATATTGGGAAAATTTAACAGTAAAGGAAGAGCAAATGAGGTATGATGCTAAGAGGGGTGATAAATTTTTAGTTTTCCAACTCAAGCAGGGAAATGAAAAAGCTTTCAATAAATTATATGAAAAATATCTGTCCGACAGCTATCATTTTGCTCTTAGCATACTAAAATCAAAAGATCATGCACAGGAAGTAGTTCAAGAAGTTTTTTTAAAAGTTTGGATAAACCGAGAAGAACTTGATACCACTAAAAACTTTAAATCTTTTTTGCTAACAATTACTAAGAATCTTTCCATAAACATACTTACTAAGGCTACTAACGACTTAAACATTAAAAATAAAATTTACGAAGGCTTAGAAACACAAAGAAGTACTACTTCAGAATATATACTTACTCAAGAATATGAAGAAATTAGAAAGAGAGCAATTTCTTCGCTTCCAGAAGGGCGGAAAAAAGTGTTTATAATGGCCAGAGAAGAGGGAAAATCCTATCAAGAAATTAGTGATGAATTAGGGATTTCTATTAATACTGTAAAAACTCAAATGAAAAAAGCTTTAGAAAGTATTCGGTTTTATTTATCGAAAAATAGCGATATAGACCTTATTTTTTTACTTTTTCTTCACATTTTGCTAAAAAAATAAAAACAATAAAGTATTGTTTTTTAGTTGTTTATGTTTGTATTTTACTTTTTTTTTAAATAAATCACTTTTTGAGTCACCCTTTATCCATTTTCAGCTGTATTATTAATGAAGTTGTTAATAAATGGATAAAAATACAAGGTTTATATATTTACTAAATAAATATCTCAATAATTATTGCGATAGGTTAGAATTTGACGAGTTTTTTGAATTTCTTAAAGATCCTTATTATATCGATTATTTAAGGGAAAGCGAACTTATAGAAAATATTAAGGTAAAAAGTCATACAATACAGCTAGAAAAAAATCTGTCTGATGAGATGTATGATAATATTTTATTAACGGCAAAAAATAAACCCAAGAAATCAAAAAATTATTCGAAAAGTAAAATTCTTGGTTTAGCAGCAGTTTTCATTGCGATAGTATGTGGCGGGATTTTCTTGCTTTATTGGCATGATTTTTACGCTGAAGATTTTTCTTCAAACCATGTCGTTTTAGAACGAGAAAATGGCGAAAAAATAATTTTAGATACAATACAAAGCTCTTCACTTGTATCGCTTTCCGGAGATACTATTCAAGTTACTCAAGGTAATTTAATTCGCTATTCGGAGAAAACAAAAGGGAAAGGTACTAATACCATTAGTGTTCCTTTTGGAAAAACATTTCAGGTAGAATTAATAGATGGATCACTAGTGCATTTGAATTCTGGATCAACTTTAATTTATCCATTGAATTTTTCCGAATTTGATCATAGAGCGGTAGAACTTAAAGGAGAGGCCTTTTTTAATATTACTCATGATGAACAAAAACCTTTTATAGTAAAAGCTAATGGATTGAATGTACAGGTTCTGGGAACACAATTTGACATTAATGCTTATGACGAAAATAAGAATATCGCTGTGGCATTATTGGAAGGAGCTGTGAAAATGTATAATCGACAGGATAACTTGGATGAAAATGCCAAGATTTTAAGTCCTGGTTTAGTTGGAAATTACAACAGAGAAGATAAAAAAATCCAAATAGAAGAGATAAATGTTAATAATTACGTTGCCTGGAGGTTTGGTAAATTGGTGTATAGAAATGTAAAATTAAAGGATTTACTAACAAAGTTAGAACGTCATTTTAATATAAGAGTAGATAATCAATATATGGAGATCGAAAGCAAAACGATAAATGCAAATTTTGGAGATCAACCTGTGGAAGATGTGATGAAATATTTAAGTGAAATTTACAGATTTAAATATGTGATAACCGATAATCTGGTAACAATCAAAGAAAAATAGGGAATGGTGGCTCATTCCCTATTAGTAAAATGCTTGTATTAAGCAATACAATAATAAAAAACTAAAAATATGAAAAAATCTCTACTTTTTAAAGTAGATAGGACAACTATTGCTCAGATTCTTGTTAAAATAGTTGGTGTTTTTTTACTGGTCTTTTCTTTCGTTACCAGTAATCAAGTCTACTCGAAAGAACTTCAAAATCAATTCATAACCATTACTGCAAAACAAATTCGAATTCAGGATTTATTTGATAGAATCGAGAAAGAAACCGACTACCTTTTCGTTTATAGTGTTGATGATATTGATATTAAAAGAAAGGTAAATGTCGATGTTAAAGATATCGATATCCTTACTTTACTCAATAAAGTTATTCCTACCGATAATGTGGTTTTTAAAAGAATCAAAAATCAAATTATTATACGCAAAAAAACAGCACAAGAAGATCAGTCCTCTTCTAGTAGCTATTTAATGCAGCAGCAAAAAAATGTAAAGGGAATAGTGAAAGATGAAGAAAATTTTTTGCTCCCCGGGGTTAATGTGATCGTAAAAGGAAGCAGCCGGGGTACCGTTACCGATATGGACGGGGAATTTAATATTAGAACTAGACCCAGTGATACCCTTGTTTTTAGTTTCGTTGGATATAAAGAACAAGAAATACCCGTGGGGAGTAAGTCTGAATTTGATGTGCAAATGAAACTTGGTTCTCAATTGTCTGAGGTAATTATAACCAGTAGCTATGGTACAAAGGTGAAAAAGGAAAACGAAGTAAGTAGTAGTTTTACAGTTGAAGCTAAACAACTTAAAAGTTTACCGCAGCAAAGGATAGACAAACTGTTGGATGGAATTGTCCCGGGTTTACAATATAATCCGCAGTCTCAAGATGCCAGCAGTACTCGTTCAAGGAATTCCGTAACTATTCGGGGAGAAGCATCATTGGGTGCTTCTAATGAGCCTCTTTGGATAATCGATGGAACCAGAATGCATACGGGAGGAAAAACTAATATGATTACTGGGCTTAGCACTAGCGTAAGTCCTCTTTCGTACATCAACCCCCAAGATATTGAAAGTATCAGAGTTTTGAAGGATGCTGCAGCCACCTCTATATATGGTGCAGATGGGGCTAATGGTGTTATTCTTATTACAACTAAAAGAGGATCGAGCGGTAAATTGCAATTTGATGTATCGCTTCGCAGAGGACAATCTCTCATTAATGATGCTACTCGTTTTAAAGTACTCGATGGAAATCAATATTTGGATTTAGCTCGTGAGTCTTTTGAAAATGCTGGGAATGATATGCGGTATTTTCCTTTTACAGATAATGAATCTAACCAATATAGTACCACAAATACCGATTGGTACGATACATTCTATGATATAGGGAGTAATTCATTATTGAATATATCGGCAAAAGGAGGGAATGAAAAGGGGACATATTATATTTCAGGTTCTTATTTCAACGATGAAAGTACAGTGGTTGGTAATGATACACAGCGTTTCGCTTTACGTACCCGTAATACTGCCCAGATCACTTCTAAGATGGATATAGATCTTTCGTTGTCGGCTTCCTATAACCTGAACCAAATATTTAATCCGGGATCTGATTACTATGAAAATCTTCCAATAATTTCACCATATAATCCTGATGGGACTTTTAGACAATATTATAGTGTTATTGAAGGTAGTAACCCTGATGGTTCTCCAAAATGGGTAGATAAGAGATTCTATAATTCTTTAGCAGAGCGGGAACAAAATGATAATAATCAAAAAGCTTTTGCTTTTCAGGGGAATTTCAAATTCTCTTATACTCCAATCGAAGCATTAAAATATACAGGACAGTTTGGAGTGGATTATCAGAGCAATACAGAGGAGATCTATAGGTCAATCAAAAATTGGTCAGGTAAGGACACTAATGGTAACCCGCTTGGTGAGGCCTATAGTAACCAATCCAATTTTTTGAACTGGACAATGATTCATAGACTGAATTTTCAAAAACAATTAAATAAGCATCATATTAGTGGAGTAGTGGGATTTGAAATGAATTCTTCCGAAAATAATTTTACAGGTGCAAGAGGTACAGGATTTGTTAATGACTATCTAAGAAGAGTTTCTCTGGCTGAAGATAGATATGGATCCGGTAATTATTATGAACGAAATAGCCTCTCTTATTTGGCTCAAATGTCCTACAATTATAATGATCGTTACAATGCTAGCTTGAGTTTTCGACGGGATGGAAATTCTAATTTCGGAAAAAATGTTCGTTGGGCTGAATTCGCATCAGCTGGAGTATCATGGAATATTCATAATGAGGAATTCTTTGAAAGCGAAATTGTTAATTTTCTGAAACTTAAAGCTTCTTACGGAAGTAATGGAAACAGCCGTATAGGTTCACAGGAATCGAATGGGGTATATGATATTGGGGATAGTTATTATTATAATGGTAAGCCAGGAGCTACTATGACTACCCCTGCAAATCCTAATCTAAGTTGGGAAACTACTTACATGGCCAATCTAGGTCTGGATTTAGGATTATTTAATCAGCGAATTAATCTGGCTCTGGAAGGCTATCGAAATAAAACAGTTGATTTGTTGAGCCAGTTAGATGTAAGTAGGACTATCGGAGCATTAAAAATCTTTAGGAATGTTGGTTCTATTGAAAATAAAGGTTTGGAAGCAACTATCAGAACTCAAAATATAATAACCGATCAGTTTCAATGGAATACCACACTAATCGCTTCAAGAAATGAAAACAAAATTCTAGAATTATACAATAATATACCTAAAAATAATGATAAAACAAGATGGGAAGAGGGAGCTGATATAAATACTTTCTATCTAATTCGATGGGCAGGAGTTGATCCCAGAGATGGATATCCACTATGGTATGATAGCGATGGAAATGTAACCAGGCAATACAGTGCCGATAATAGAGTAAAATATAAAAGTTCGACACCAGAAGTATATGGAAGTTTGAGAAACACTTTCAAATACAAAGACTTTAGCTTATCAATTCAAGCATCATATACAATTGGAGGTTATTCTTTCAGCCCCTTTGGAAGGGACGTGAATTCTGATGGTTTAAATATTATGGATGGAAATCAATCTATTGATCAGTTAAACAGATGGCAACGTCCTGGAGATGTTGTTTCTATTCCGCAATTAATGTGGGGAGTAAGTACGCGATCGACTATGAACTCTACTAGATATCTCTTTAATAAAACCAATATTAGATTGCAAAACGTAGCGTTAAATTATTTTTTTCCAGATAAAATAACGCAAGAATTAGGTGTTCAACAATTTGGGTTGTCCCTAATTGGAGATAACCTGGGGCTCTGGACACCATATGATAATAATAATAAAAACTCTTATCGAAATAACATGAGTGGATATCCACTAGAGACCATGATTTCTTTAGGGGCAAATATTCAATTTTAAAAAAGAATTATGCTAAGAAATTTAAAATTTGGCGCAATTATATTTTTCAACCTTCTGTTATTTTCAGGATGTGAGAATTTTCTTGAAGGAGATAATGCTGGTCGAGCTTCAATCCCTGTATTTTTTTCTGATGTTGATGGTATAACGTCAGCTATTATTGGAAGCTATAGCCGGGTATATGAGTATTATGATTCTGAATTTTATCTCTATCCAGAGGTTGCTGGTGATTTATTACAGCTAAGTGCCATAGGAGAAAATGTGAAAATGTTTTCGCAATATAATTTTGTCTCTGAACCAGATCAGGAAGCAACAGCAGTTGGACATATTTGGGCTAAAGGTTATGAAGCCTTGGCTAATGTGAATAATATTCTCGAATACCAACCTGTTTTGTTGGAAAAATTCCCAAACAGTTCCGATGATTTGCTAATAATTAGAGCTGAAGCTTTGTTTTTAAGAGCCTTGATTCATTTTGATCTAGTAAGAACATATGCACAAACTTATACTTATACTGAGGATGCATCTCATATTGGTATTCCAGCTCTTACCTTAACACCGGCAGAAAATGAGTTGAATGCCAGAAATACAACAGCTATCGTATATGATCAAATCATTACCGATTTACAGGAGTCAATTGATCTTTTTTCGGAATTCCCGGAAACGGAACTTATGCCTTATAGAGGATCTGAAATGGCTTCGAGATCTTTACTTTCAAAGATTTTTCTTTATATGAATGAATGGGAGAGTGCAAGTGAGCAAGCAAATATTGTATTAAGTACTATGGAGCTAACAGTCCATGATGAATATGTCGAAATGTTCAGAACCTTAGAACCTGGAGCTGAGGCTATTTTTATGTTGAGCGGTGAACAAAAAAAATCAAGTGTAGGAGTGTTTTATGCAACCTCCGATCCTGTCGCTACGGCTTCATCAAAATTAATAGATGTGTTTTCTGATACATCTGATGTAAGACTGGATTTATTACGTGAGAAATCGGGTACTTATCAAACATTGAAATATTCTCGTCCCGATGTTAATCAGACGGAATATGGAAGTGACCTTTATGTTTTAAGAGCTTCTGAAATTTTATTGATACATGCTGAAGCAGCCATAGAATTGAATGATTTCGTGGCGGCTAAAGAAGATATTATCCAAATTCAATCAAGGGCTTTAGGTGTCCCGAACGATAGCTTAGAAATTAATCTAAATACCAAAGATGAATTACTAGCGGTTTTAGAAAAAGAAAGAATAAAGGAACTAAATTTTGAAGGGCAGCGCCTTTTTGATATTACCAGATGGCATCACAACCTGAACAGGGATGAAAACACCTCTTCCAATGTCAAAGAATTAGCCTATCCCAGCCACCTTTTTGCGCTGCCCATTCCTTTAAGGGAAATTAATGCTAACGAAAATATTATACAAAATGAAGGTTACTAAATGTGCTTTAAAGTTCTTTTTTGTAGTTGTTTATGCAATGGGTATAGTTTCATTGATAGGCTGTAATAAAGATAATATAGAAGACTTTCAAGATGCGTATGTACATATCATGCAAAATGAGTCTAATATTATCACTGTAAATTCCAATAGAAAGGATATTGCTACTTACTATATCTACTATAGTACACCTGGCACTAATAAAGATCTTATGGTGAATTATAGAATTGAGCCTGGAAATGGACTCAAAGAAGGTCGCGATTATCAAGTAATTACTACTGAAAACCCGCTACTTTTTCCAGCAGGAATTTATCAAAGACCAATACAGATAAGATGGTTAGAGAGAGAATTAGATGAGACCCAGGACAATACACTTAGTATCATAATAGAGGATGTAAATAATAATGATGTCGCTATAGGATTACCAGGGCCAGCTCGAAATCAAAGCCAATTTATCATCAAAAAAGTAAATCCATAAATGACATATTTTAAAAGAATATTTTTCACCTTTTTACTTTGTCCTATTGTTGTTTTTAGTCAGCATATTAAGGAAGATCCTAAACTTATTTCGGGAGAACTAAACAATGGCTTAAAGTATTATTTATATCAAACTGATAGAGTTAAAGGTCAGGCAGAATTTCAAATGTTTCTAAAAGCGGGTTCTCTGCAGGAAAAAAATAACCAAAGAGGGCTAGCTCATTTTATGGAACATATGGCTTTTAATGGATCGACCCATTTCCCTGAGAATACTCTAATTGATTTTTTAGAACGTAATGGGGCTAAATTTGGTCATGATCTTAATGCTCATACCAGTTATGGAGAAACCATTTATAAATTAAAAATTCCAACTAAAAGGCAGAGTGTGGTCGATTCCACATTATTAATTATAAATGACTGGATACAAGGAATAAGCTTAGATAGCCTGGAGATTGAGAAGGAAAGGGGAGTAGTGTTGTCTGAATGGCTTTCTAAACAAAGCGGAAGTAAGAATACCCAAGATGCTTTTTTAGAACTTTTATTAAATGACTCAAGATATAGCGATAGAAAAGTAATTGGTGATACAGCTACCTTAAGAAACTTTAATCGAAAAGATATCAATGATTTTTATAATTCATGGTATGATCCTTCTTTAATGGCTATAGCAATTGCTGGTGACATCGATCCAGATTATGTTCTTAAAGAAGTTAAAGCTAAATTAGAAGATATAACATCGAAGAATATAGAAAATACTTCATATCCAATTAAAGATTTCGAAGAGTCTGAATATACTGTGATAACAGATGAGGGAACTAAAAAAATTGAACTTACGGGGGTTCAGTTATTAGAACCTTTTAGAAATATTAAAACTGAAACTGCGTTTTATCATTTTCTCCAAAAAAATCTTCTTAATGATCTATTTCAGGAACGATTGGATAATAAGTCTTTCTTAAACCCTGCATACGAAGGAGCAAGTATAAGTTTAGGTAATTATTTCCCTGTGAAAGCTGCGCTCATGTATACTGTGGAATTTCAAAAGGATTCTATCGATAAAGGGCTACAACAATACTGGTATGATGTAGAGCAAATTTTTCAATACGGTTTTACATCGATGGAGATATCTAAGATTAAAAAACAACTCCTTCAACAGTTGCGAAATAACACGGACAATAAAGAACAGCCTTCTTCAGGAAAAATGATTAAGGAAATGTATCAGAAATTTTTCTATGGAAATGCGATTGTAACTCCTGAAAAAGAGTTTGAATTGACTCAAAAAAGTCTGAAATCTATTGATTCTTTAAGTTTATTAAACTGCTTGAAAAATATTAGAAAGCAGAAACAAACAAAATATATTCTGACAGCAAATGAGTTGGATAAAAAGATATTACCTGATTCATCAGAATTTTATGCTCATCTCAATTTTGAAAAAGATGAAGTGCAACCATATGAAAGAAACTTGGATGTTCCTGAAAATTTACTCTCAGAACTCCCTAAACCTGGTAAAATTATTTCTAAAACATATATTCCTGAAATTGATGCAACGGAATATTTATTGTCTAATGGAGTGAAACTTATTTATAAACAAACAGATCTTGATAAAAATGCAATAATACTAAGTGGGTTTAGAAAGGGCGGATATTACGCACTTAAAGAACAAGATTATATCACCGGACTCTATGCCGCTCCTGTAATCTCTCTTAGTGGTTATGGTGATTTTAGCAGAGATGCGTTAAGCCAGTTTCTGGCTGGTAATAGTGCTAAAGCTACATTATTAGTAGATAAAACCAGAACAGGTTTTTATGCTAGTGCAGATAAAAGGGATCAGAAAACGGTTTTCAAACTTCTATATTTAAAATGGACTGCACCCAAAATGGATGTGAAAATTTTCGATGAAATTAAATCACGAACAATCGAATCTAAGCAGAATGAAATTTCTAAGCCTGCTGACTTATTTGGTGATAAAATAAAAAAAGCTTTAAAAGGGGAGGACTATGTTACTAGGAAGTTGAAAGTAGAAGATATTGAATCTGAATTAGATTCTTCCAAGATTATAGATACTTATCATCAGTTTTTTGGTGGTGCTGAAAACTATAATATTAGTCTAATATCAGATCAGCCTTTTGAAACTCTTAAATCCGATGTTTTGCAATATATCGCTACTTTACCTAAAGGAAAAGCAGCTACTACATACCGGTATCAGCCAAAGCATGTTTTGAAAGACGATGTTGTGATACAACAAAAAGATGGTGATAGTCCAAAAGTGACCGTCTCACTGATTTTTCAGCAAAATACTATTATGAAATCTTTGCCTGAGACCGACTTTTTAAATCAGGTGGTTAAAAACCTGATAAGAAACCGCTTGTTAAAAAAGCTTAGGGAAGAAATGGGGGCAGTTTATAGTGTTTCGGTATCGGCAAGTTCTACTAAACAACCTATAGCGCTGAGCAGACAGAGTATTAGTTTTGTTTGCGAACCAAAAGATGTGGATAAATTGATTGAAGAAACTGAAAAGATTCTTTCCGCTATGGCTGCAGGCAATTTTTCGCAGGAAGAACTTTCGAAAATAAAAACGAACCTAAAGAAAATGGATGATCTGCTAAAGCAACGAAATACCTATTGGACAAAAGCCATACGTGAACATTATTTCAATCATTTTAAGAATTGGGATGCGGTTACAAATTATAAGGAAAGAATAGATGCAATAAGTAAAAATGAAATTGCTGAAGTAATTAAAGCATATTTTAAAAATTCGCCATCTATAAAAGCAATTTTATGGCCTTCCACAGAACATATTAACAATCAATAATAACTCAAATTAAACTTTATGAAAACTAAAATTAACGTTCTTTTATTATTAATAGCCTGTACTGGTTTTTTTACCTCTTGTAGCAGTGATGATGACAGTTTGCCATCAGAATCTGCTGTAGTAGGAATGTCGTCTTTCGGCTTTTATCAGGAAGATAACGATCAATTAGTTCAGGATTATGTAATAGAAGAATTATCGGGAAACTCAATAAGCTTTGCATTACCTTCACAGGTTGATGTAACAAACCTGGTAGCAAGATTTACAACTACTGAAAATGATATTGTTACCGTTGGAGGAGCTAACCAGATGAGTGGTGAGACTGCAAATGACTATAGTGCAGCAGTAGAATATCTTCTTACTGAGGAAAATACTAATGAAATATATACCGTGACTATAACAAAAATGGCTAATGCGGTATGGTCTCAATTAACAGCTTATGATCAGGAGGTGAAAGATATTTCCTTAAGCATTAACCCTACAAATGCTATGCCTTATATCGGTTATATTGCAAATGCAGAGGAGTATGAGGATAGAAGATTAAACCTTATTTCTTATCAGGATAATATTTGGAGTCGAATAGGTGCAGCTGACTTTAATTCAGCAAGAGCAAAAGATGCAGATCTTGCTTTCTCTCCTGAAGGAACTCCTTTAATATCATTTGGTGATTATTCTGTTGATCCATCTCAGGTTTCTTTAATGGAATATACAGATAATTCCTGGAACTATGTCGGACAGCCTGGTATCTCCGAAGGAGAAAGAAGTTATAGAGAATCAGCATTAGTAACTGGGGAAGATGGTGCTATTTATAACTTTTACATAGATAATGATCGTCAACTAAAATTAAAAGCTTTTGATGGAAATGCATGGAATACTATTGCAATTTCAGGAGTAAATTCTCCAAGTGTCGATCTTGATGCGGTATATGAAAATGGTGCTTTATATGTAGCAACAATAGACAGAACGACTCTTCAGAGTGTATCTGTATTCAAGTATGAAAACGGAAACTGGACGACACTGGCAGATCAAATGAAAGAAGCTCCTGAAAATGCTATAAGAACTTACAGAATAGCTATGGATGTGGATACTGAAGGGAATGTTTATTTAGCTTATGCAGAAGATGATGCAGCTGCAGGAACAGATTATCAGGTAAAAGTGAAAAAGTACACAGCAGCAAGTAATTCTTGGTCAATTTTAGGAGATCTTATTCCAGATGCTTCTTACCGATCATTTGATATTGCCATTGATGCTTATGATAATCCAATGCTTTTATATAGAAATGCATCTGATAACCCAACAACATTAGCATTTGATGATGAAGTTAACAACTGGGCTTCTCCTGTGGTATTATCAAATAATGAAGCTGATGATGTAGAATTGGAATATGCCGCAAATGGAATAGGATATGCTGCTTATACAGTAGGTAATCAACTTTATTTGCATAAATATGATTCTCCGGATAATCAGTAATTTAATATAATTACATAAAAAGGGCGGAAATTTTTCCGCCTTTTTTATGTCTCAATTTAATATCGATGATTAAAAATATATTCATTTTAATATTCTTTTTAGGATTTAGTTTTGATACGTTACTATCACAAGAATACTATGATATAAGTGGAAAAGTATGTTTAAATGAAGATCTGCATAATAAAAAATCACGTGGTATAGCGGATATATATTTATCTGATGGTGAGCATCTTTTTAAAACAGATAAAGCAGGGAATTATCGTGCTAAAATAAATATAGGATCTCCTTTCTTTATCATTCTTCCTTCTGGTTACGAAATGAATAATACTTCATGGTACCGATCTAATCCAAAAGATGGAGAACAAATAAATTTTGAACTTCAAAAGGAGTCGGTTTCTAAGAACTTCAATTTTCTTGCTATTGGAGATGTTCAGGTAGGATCCATGGAAGAAATGAATATGGCAGATGTTGGCTTCTTTCGTGAAATAGCGAACCGAGACGATTTCGATTTTGGAATGTATCTTGGAGATTTAGTGAATGATAAAACAGAACTCTTCCAACCTTTACGTCAGTCTATTCAAAGTAGCTCAAAACCCTATAGAGTAGTTTATGGAAATCATGATTGGAAGCATGGTGCGTTACATGATCTACAAGACAAACCATTTGAAAAGAATTTTGGCCCTAAAAATTACGCATTTGAAAAAGGGAATGTACTTTTTATAACTTTAAATTCGATTTATCCTGTTGGGAAATATGGCTATAAAGGAATATATAAGGCTGAAACAATCTCTTTTGTTAAAGAGCTTCTTGATAAGGTGCTTAAGAAAAATCAGTTGATTATTATCAATCAGCATATCCCATTACGCTGGATGAAAAATAAAAATGAACTCCTAGAATTATTAAATATCGATCATGAGGTTTTAGTTCTTAGCGGACATACGCATAGTATTAATAGATTTTTCTACTCAAGAAAGAATAGATCAGATATTCAGGAAGTTGTGTGTGGAGCCGTTTCAGGAAATTGGTGGACGGGACAGAAGAATTGGGAAGCTATGCCTCTGGCTCTTATGAAAGATGGTACGCCAAGAGGCTATTTTAAGATTTCGGTCTTTAATAATAAATATAAATTAGCTTATAAAGCAGTAGGATTGGATTCAAAAAGGCAAATGAATACTTGGTTTGGATCATTAAATAATAAGCACATAGCAAACTCTATAGATACCACGAGCACTAAGCTTATTCTAAATTTATATGCCGGATCTAATAAAACTAAGGTAGAGATATTTGTAAAAGACAAGTTTGTGGGGAACATGAAAAAAATCAACTCTGTTGATCCTTATATTAACCGTATCAAAGTATTACAGGATGAAGGGGTGTATCCAAATAAAATGAGTCAGAAATCCCCTTATCTTAATACGCCTTCTTCTCACATATGGACTATGGATATGTCGAATTTGAATCTTGAAAATTTTAATTTATTAGATATTGAAATAGATGATCCATTCCTTGATTCTTTAAATTATTCGATTAATTTTCGCGATTTTAGAGAATGATTTTAAATAATCCTTGACAAAAGATTTGTCGAAAGTTGTTAATGTTAAAAAAATGTAAATGATTTTTTTAAATAGTTGCTGAATTCAGATTTTGTGAAGAACCATTGTTGGGTAATGGTAAACTCTATGAGTAGTGGCAGATTGCTTAGTAATCTTTTGTCAAATCGAAATGCAGTTTGAGCGGACTGAAAAATCGGAATTCACTACAGCGTCTGCCATTACTTATATGTTTTTATTAATTTCTAAACAAATATTTTATATTTTGTGGTTTTTCTCCTACACGCCTAATTGCGTAAGGCCACCAGTCTTTTCCATAAGGCAAATATAATCTAAGTTTATATCCATTATTTACCAATTCTTTTTGATAATTTACTCGAACTCCGAATAGCATTTCAAACTCGTATTCATTTTTTTTCCAACCCATTGTGTTTGCTTGTTTGTTGATGTAATCTATTATTTTGTCATCATGTGTTGCAAAAATTGGATAAAATTTACTTTTTTTAGCTTCATCTGAGAGCATTAGGGTTGCAAGTTTTCGATAAGCTTTATCAATATCCTCTTTAGATTTAAATGCTATTGTTTTATTTTCAGCAAAAGCTCCTTTTACAAGTCGGACAGCGCTATTGCTTTTTATAATATTTTTTAAATCCTCCTCGGTTTGATATAGATATGCTTGCAAGGTAATTGCTGTAGGTATTTCTTTTTCTTTGAGTTTATTGTAAAAATTCAAAGTCTCTTTGTAGACACTAGAGTCTTCCATATCGAGCATTAAGAATGATTTTTTAGAAGTATCCAATTGTTTAAGTTGATTTTCTTTAATTTTTTTACCTATCGTTACTAAATTCTTATAACACTTTGATTTATCAATTTGAAGTCCCACTTGGGTTGGGTCTACTGAAATATGTATATCGAGGTTGTTTTGTGATAATAATTTAGACATTTGCTGAAGAGAATGGATTGTTTTATTAATAACAATCATATCTTTCTCATACTCTCCTAAATAAAATAAAGAAGTATAAATCTTTTCATTCATTAAGTTGATTACTGTCTTTATAGCTTCATTTTTATTTTGCCCACCAACGAATCTAGTCGCTAGTTGATGGAGTTGTCTCCTTGATTGAAAGAATATTTTTAACTTTTCACTTCTCGCTAAGAATATCATAAGTTTTTGCCACATAATCTTAATATTTTAAGTTGTATTTAATGTTTTACAAAATTAAGAGATATGATAGTGAAGTTGTCTTTTGAATCAAAAGCTCATATAAATTATTATCTTTGAATCATAGGAAATAGTCAAATTTAGCTTTGATATTGATGGATAAACTAAGTAAGAACATTATAAAAGTATTGCAAGATAATTCTCGTTCTACATATGCCGAGATAGGCCGTAAAGTTGGCTTATCTGCTCCTGCTGTGGCTGAACGAATTCAGAAACTTGAAGATTCAGGTATTATTGATGGATATTCTTTAAAATTGAATAAAAAAAATCTTGGATTACATGTAGAGGCTATTATTTATTTGGATGTTTTATTCTTGAATTTCAAAAAATTAATCGATGATTTAAGTGATATTCCAGAAATACAAGAGTGTTTAAAAGTAACAGGAAAGCATAGTATCATTTTAAAAGTTGCGGTTGAAGATAACGAAGCATTAGAACGTGTTATTGACAAAGTTTCTTTATATGGTCAACCTCAAACCTCTTTAATACTTTCAAGTTATACAAACCCATGATCGGTTTAAATAAGGCACGAGCCGTTTATACACTGTTGTAAGATTTTTTATATTTATATTAATTTTTTATGTTTTATCAAGTTATCAAAAATTTCCGAAGAAATGAGCATTGCAGCTGACGGTTTCTTTCTGTTAAGATTAAAATAACTTCATATCGAAATGTAAAATTATAAAGTCAATATTTAAGAATTTTGATTCTTTTGTGAATTGTTCTTTATCAATGTATTCTCAACCTTTTCTATGCAATAAAACCGTTCTGATTTTATCATTTTCTAATTCAAATAACTTTTAAAAATCACCTTTGGTCTATAGATTTTCTATAGTCAAGATACTGACTTGTTTCACTTTATTAAAAAATTAGTAAGTATTGAGTTAAATACTTCTGAGTTATCTATCAATGATAAATGTCCTGCTTCTGGAATTACACGAAATTTTGCATTTGGTATTATTTTGGAAGCAGCTTCACCATATTTAACAGTGAATAATTTATCTTCCTTTCCCCAGATGATAAGAGTTTCATTTTCTATTTTAGATAATGACTCCTCTGGTATTTTGGAAACAGCGGCTCCTCGGCCTTTCCTGAAAGCATTTTTCCCTCCTTTATCTTTAATAACTGCAATTGAGTAGAGTCTGTGGTTAGGATCTCTTTTTTTAGGAGTGTGAAGTATATAATTGGAGTTAAACCAATCTGCTACTGAGGAAGGGGAATTATTTAGCCATACCATACCGACCATAGGTCAAAAAGAGACTTTTGCCCCCAAGCCTGCAGCATTAACTAAAACAAGTTTGTTCACCATATTAGGGTTATCCATAACAAACTGTAAAGCAATAGCTCCTCCTTGAGAGAACCCAACGAGATTGGCCTTTGATATTTTCAATTTTTCCATGAAACCTTTGAGCCATTTGGCGAAATATGGCCGATTATATGGAACATTATTAGGTTTATCTGATTCTCCATATCCAACTATATCTGGTGCTATTACTTGAAAATACTTAGAAAGAATACTAATTGACGGATACCAAGTAACACTACCTGCACCCGTACCGTGTAGTAAAATTACAGGGTAACCGTTTCCAGCCAACAGATATTTTGTTTTAATTTTCTTTACAGTTACTTCTTTTTGTTCAACTGTTCTATCTATCTTTTCTATTAGTTTTTTTCTATATGTTTTTTATTCATTCTTATCTTTAAATTTAGTTATAACGTTATTAATTCCAAGTTTTTTTGGTTTTATAAAGTCAAATTAACAGATTTTAAAATCCATTAAATTTTTATAAAACTTTAGAGTGGGGAAGAAGATATATTAATTCTAGCCAGTATTGCTAACTGTATTTATTTTATAAATTCTAAGGCTTTAATTGTAATTTCTTTTTCTTAGTTATAGGGAATAATTCTTTGTTTGTGTTTTCATTAGGTTCAATATTGGTAGTAAAAAAGTATGTGTTGTTTTTGTTTGAATATAACCTACAAACCATTGTAGTTTCTATTTCTAATGGATAAACCAGTTTTTGCGTATAATTTATATCTTTCCTTTTCTTCAATAAAAGAGATTCTCTTTAGGATTTCTTCAGTCCTTTTAGAAATTTTTAATTCTGAATTAACCAGGCGTTTTAAAAAAATTATTTATTGAAATTGATTGATTTTTGATATTCCTTCTAATCAGAATATGTCTAAATTTTTTGAAGTAATATTCATCTCTCCAAATTGTGCTTTTTGAAATATTCATTCATCCTTTTTTTTCCAATTTTATTGGCAATTTCTTGGTAACAAGGAATACAAGAATATTGAAAAGTATCTTTTAATATTAAATCTTGCTCTCAAATTTTATAAGCTCTTTTTTCTCCATTCCATTTAAATAATGTACTGTTATTTTCAACAACTTCAGTTTCTAAAGCAATTATAGAATGCAGAATTTTATATATAGAAGCGCGTAAATGGCCTATTTTAGCCCAATTAAAGTTATTTGAGTAGAACAATCTTTTTGTGCATCATAAATCAGTATAGAACCATTTACATTACTTGAGTTTATAATTGATTGAAATTCGGGCTTAAGTATTTCTTTTGTATTTGTTGTTTTATTAAAAGAAATTAAAATACTTATAGTTAAGATAATATTTAAGATTACGGCTACAAAGCCAAGAATATTATTGAAAAACAGTTTGAATCTGTATTCAAACATTCTTAATGATACTAAATAATGGATGTTTATTGTATGTTTTCTCCTAAATGCAATATTTTATCCAACCATTTTTTCTTAAAATCAGAACTTGAATTTTTAATTGGTGAAATATAAGTTACTTTAACAGGATTAATCCCACAAAATTGCAAAGTTCCTTTTTTAAATTGATTTATAGCTGGCCTTTTCATAATTAAATAATCATACCATTTTGGTGTG
The DNA here is from genome assembly GCF_048269745.1 of Zunongwangia sp. Classification (NCBI taxonomy): domain Bacteria; kingdom Pseudomonadati; phylum Bacteroidota; class Flavobacteriia; order Flavobacteriales; family Flavobacteriaceae; genus Zunongwangia; species Zunongwangia sp. The sequence goes on from NZ_JBLXIB010000012.1 coordinate 85,592, forward strand.
TCAGCCGTAATAATTAAACGTGCTGATTTTCCTTTTAAAAGCTTCTCAGGTAATGGTTTTCCCTCAATTGGCTGATAAGTAATTCCAGGTAAAAATGTTCTGTCAATAAATCCTTTCATTAATGCAGGGTAGCCATACCACCACATTGGGAATATCCATACAATATGGTCTGCTTTTTTTATTTTCTCAATTGCATTGACCAAATCGGGTTCTAATTCCATTCTTTTTCGATAGCCAAATTTCAAGTTAGGATTAAATTTTAATTCAGAAATGTTAATTTGAGTCAATTTAGATTCGGTTTTATTTGCTCCTTTTATATAAGCTTCTGATAAAGCATAATTAAAACTCTCTTTATCAGGGTGTCCATTAATTATAAGTACTTGTTTCATGTTTATTCTATTTTTTTCAAAGAACTATACATTTAAATTACTTTAAAAGGACATTTGTCTAATTTGAAATGGACTTTCTTATTCGGCTCAAATGTCTTTGAGTAATGCCCAAATATGAAGAAAGATAATTAAGAGGGATTAACTGTAAATATTCTGGTTGATTGGTTAGTAAATCGAGATATCGTTTTTCAGCTGTTTCCATTTGTAACATGAAAATTCTTTTTTCCAGTTTGATATATTCTTGCTCAGCCATCATTTTAAAAAACTTTAACCAATTAGTACTAGATTGTTCTAGTTTTAAAAGCTGATCTCTTGATATTGTTAAAATTTCAGTATCGGTTAGAGCTTGAATATTCTCTAAAGTTTTATTTTGAGACAAAAATGAAGAGTAGGCACTTACAAATGAATTAGAAAAAGTAAAGCAATAGGTTACTTCTGCTTCCATAGATGAGTGGTAAAATGATCTAAATAATCCAGAGACTACAAACCCTACTTCTTTACAAGTTTTACCTTCTTTAATGAAAAAATCTCCTTTTTTTAATTTTTTACGAACTACTTTTTGTTCAAAAAAATCGATTTCATCCTTAGTAAGAATTTTAAATGTTTCTAAATACTTTTTCATTTTATTAATTACTAACTATTGCCTTTTTGGGAAAGGCATCAGGTTTAAAGCTACTAACTTTTACATGACACTTAATTTTGACTTATATTTTAAGATAACGAAGAGTTGCCATTGTTTCTAAATAATGCTTTCTTCTCAACTTTTTTTATGGTGTCTTAATTTTTGAATAAATGTCTAAACTTATAAATTTTCCATTTTTAATTTCACAATCTTTCATTGTTCCTTCATATTGAAAATCAAGTTTTGACATGGCATTTTTACAATTTGTATTATCCGATTCTACAAAACCTTCAATTCTATGAAGTCCTAATTTATCAAAACCGTAGTTACATATTAGTGGCATTGCTTCTTTCATAATGCCTTTTCCCCAAAAATCGGTTAGTAGCCAAAAACCAATTTCTGCTTTTTTATGTTCTTTACTCAAATCATTTAATCCACCTGCGCCGTAAAAAGTTTTATTATCTAACGAACAAACAGCAAACCACATTCCCGTTCCTTTTTTCTCAAGCTCAGTAAACCAATTCATTTGTTCTTTTGTAGCTTCTATACTGTCAAAACTAATTCCGTAATGCTTAATGATATCAGGATGAGAAAGTCCTTTGAAAACTTTTTCAATATCACTTTTAACAAATTGTCTTAGTAAAAGTCTATCGCTTTTTATCTTCTTTGTGTTATTCATTTTCTTCAGATTATATTTTCAGAATAAACTTAACTTACTAGTTATTATAATTATTTTAATGGATATTTTCTCAATAGTGTTCTCTTTGTGTTTATATATTTTGTAGATCCCTTTTAGTTTAATAAAGCCATACAGAATCTAAGAAATAATAAGATTTTTATTTACTTAATATTGATTTCAGCTATAATACTTTTCTTTAAAATATATTTCAGAATCAGAAGTTTTATTAACTAATTGAATATTTACACGGACATAAATTTTTCTAATTTATTCGAGACATTCAATATTCCTTTAAGCATTAAGGGCAATTTATTCTTTTTAGTGCTAATAACACTTTCTACCAATACAGGAAATATTAAGGATAGTAATACTATAATTCCCCAAACCGGTATTATATTATAATGTAATATATTTATGATAGCTAAAATGTCTATAAACAAGGCAACAATGCCACCAAATAAAAAGCCTGGGTTATATTTTTTAGTTTTTACAGTCAATACAATATGCTGTAATGAATTGAGTATTGTAAAATCAATTAAAAGCATCATCAATATTGAGCTAATAGTTAACCCTGGTATTATATAACAGACTGAGGTCCATGCAAAACCAATAAAACTCAAAAGAAACAACCAAAGCCTAGTTCCTAAAATACTTTCTTTAATAACACCTTTTGGATAATTTTTTTGATGATAGTGATAAATGTTCCATTCTTCCATCTCATGTATAAATAATATGAATGGAATCACAAAAAATAATTTTTCTAAAATCTCTATTTTAAAAATCACAACAAATAATTTAGGTAAATATTTATTTTCTCTTTTCAAAATTAGAGTAATGAGATTTAAGAATCTTGAACGAAATAACTGTCCTTTAATAAAGTTTTCATATTCAATCCTGATATTTGATTAATAACTCTACTTAAATGGGCATAATCAGCAAATCCTGCTAAAAAAGCTGCTTCTGTTAAACTATATTTTTGCATAATATAGTAAACTGCTTTTTTAATTTTTATCCATAAAATATATCGTTGAATTGATAGGCCTGTTTGTTCTTTAAATAGCGAACGAATTCTACTTTTAGATAACGGAATGTCTCGAATCAATGTTTCTAAATTTGTATTGTGCGGATCCATCATTGATATTTTTTCAATTAACTGAAAAATCCTATTGTCAATCGTTCTTTTAGTAGGTGTTAAGTTTAAAAGTTCGAATATTCTATTTTCTAGGTTACTAGTCAATGTATCATTATTTGACATTTCAATCATTAAATCCATTAAAACTTTTCTTGAAATAGAAAGAGCTTGATAAGGCGTTCGAAAATTGTGAATTAACGTATTACCTAAATCAGTTGTTGGGTCAATTAAAATACAAAGTAATGCACCATTGGTTGAAGTATGCCTATGTTGGACGTTTGAATGGATTATAAAACTTTTATCAGTATACTCTACATTTTCAATATAAAGCTTATAATTCCCACTTAATACAATCCCTATCTGTATTGCGTAATGTTTATGATTTTTTGTTATAGATGATTTTCCTGAATATACTAATATTCCTTTGTCAACAAATATTTTTGTATTATGTTTCATTAGTTATTAGTAGCTATTGCTTTAAGAATTCTTAGTGAAAATACTTTTATTTTTTTGAATAGAAACCAAATTCTAAATTTGGCTATCAAATGAATATAAACAAAACTTTGAATAAGAAAAAAGTAAAATATGTTTCAGAAAAGGAATTTAAACTCTGCAATTTTATTGCATCATTTCAATGTTACGAAAAAATCTATATTTTCGGAATATGAGTTATCAAGGAAAAGGGAATTATAAAGTCAGCCATTTAAGTTGTCACCTAGTTTGTGTCGCAAAATATCATTATCCAGTTCTGGATATTGATATTTAAATGCGTTGCGTAGTTTCTCGAAAGCCTCAGTAGGAATTATCCAAATTTAAAAAACGGAGGTTGGTTGTGCAAGCGGATATGGTATATGGAGTACAAGGAATATAACTGATGAAATGATAAATGACTATTTGGAACATCTCTGTCTAGATTTGAGTAATAATTTCAATCTCATATTGGAATAAAAAAGGGGACTAAAAGTCCCCAATATTAATAAACTTCTGTATTTTGAGTTCAGAGTTGTTTAGTTTTTATCAGTTATTTTCATTATTATCGGTTCATGACGGTTGCTGGCAACGATTGATAATATGGTTAATAAGAAATTTTGGGTATTTACTTTTGAGGTACAAGAAAAGTTGAAGTGGCTACAAGGGTTTATATGCCATATAAATCCTTATTGACTATATTGTGTCTTTTTTATTCATTTAAATTCAAAACGGTTCTTCTTTTTAATTTTCCCTTTAGCATTAATTCAATTTTTTGCATTACATCCTCAAGTTTAATTTCATTGCAAGTATCTTCCAATTGCTTGGGTTTCCATTCCTGAGCTAACTTATTCCACACTATTTTTCTGTATTCCATGGGGTAGTTTTGAGAATCTATTCCAATGAGTGTAACACCTCTCAAGATAAAAGGAAAAACGGTCAAGTCAATTTTTGGAGACGCAACGTTTCCACAACACGTCACAACACCTATTGAATTAGTAGACTTAATTATGTTTTCAAGAATTACACCTCCAACAGTATCAATAGCGCCTGCAAACAAAGGTTTTAGCAAGGGTTTTTTATTAAAATTTTCAATTTCGCTACGCAATAACACTTCCTCAGCTCCAAGACTAATTAAATAGTCTCGTTCTGTTTCTTTACCTGTTATGGCAACTACTGAATATCCTAATTTACTTAATATAGAAACACTCAATGCACCAACTCCACCAGTGGCACCCGAAACTGCTATTTTTCCACGATTTGGCGCTATCAGTTCCGTAAGTCTTAAGACAGACATTCCGGCTGTTAATCCCGCAGTACCATAGATCATAGCTTCTTTCATCGTCATTTTTTCAGGCAATTTTACCGCCCATTCTGCTGGAACTTGAATATACTCTGCAAAGCCTCCATCTGTATTCATACCCAAATCGTAACTGGTTACAATTACTTTTTCTCCAATAGTAAATAAATCACTGTTTGATTTTTCTATTGTTCCAACGGCATCAATTCCTGGTGTGTGCGGATAATTTCTAGTTACTCCTTTATTTCCCGAAGCCGATAATGCATCTTTATAATTTAATGAGCTGTAGTGCACTTTTACTAAAACCTCGTTGTTGTTTAATGTACCTAATTCCATTTCTTTAATTGAGCCTTGAAAATGACCATCAACCTCTTCAATTCGAAATGCTTTAAATGTTGAACTATGTTGTACCATCTTTAGTCTTTTAAATTTGCTTATTTTTGTAAAGGTCAGCATAAATATTTGGTCTGCCTAGCGCTTACAAATGGTTGGGATACGAACATTTATTACTGATTTTAGTATTTTCAAGACTTTGAGAGAAGAAAAAAAATGAAAAAAAGTTATTGTCCAATAGATACATTTATAAATGTTGTTAAAGGAAAACGAAAAGGGACTATTATTTTACACCTTTTTCAGGGAGATAAAAGATATAGTGAATTGGTTAGGCTATTAACCGATATTAGTGAACGAATGCTGACTAAACAACTAAAAGAATTAGAAGCAGATGGAGTAGTGAACCGAAAGGTTTTTCCTGAAGTGCCTCCACGTGTGGAATACAGCTTAACTGAACTTGGTAAAGAAATTCACCCTGCCCTCAAGGGAATGTATAAAGGAGGAATCCTTTTTGAAAAATCTATTGATGAATAGCATTCTTAATTATTTGCTAAGTTTTTAGAGTATTTCAGTTGTGGACGATTTTGCCAGATTGTGTCCGCTAGCAATAAATTTAGCTAAAAAATATCAAATATCGATTAAGTATTTAACCTCAATTGACTATACGCGACTTAAGTTTAAATTCTCTAAATTTTGATAGTTAAGCAGAAAGAACAAAAGAGAAGAGTAAGGTTATATGAACCGTGGGAACTTTAGATTCCGTCAACATTGATAATACCCCTCTCTTTTCTAATTTAATTTCGTTTATTTCTTTGTTGGCAGCCGTACCTAATTATAAAGTCTAATTTACTTTTTTCATATTTTTCAAGACTTACCGATTTGAGGCTAAATAATTTCCCAACAATTGGCTATCCAATCCTTCTTACTTACTTATTTTCAAAATCCGTAACGCCCCTTGAATCACCAATACAAAAACGATGCTTCCGATAATCAAATCAGGGGTACTCGAACTTAACCCATTGACCAAAAGTCCGGCGGTGATAACCCCTAAATTAATGATGACGTCATTTGAAGTAAAAATCATACTCGCTTTCATATGAGCCTCTTCTTTACTTTTTGACTTTTGTAAAATGTAAAGACAACTACCATTGGCGATTAGTGCAAGCATGGAAACGATAATCATGGTCGAGAACTCCGGTAACTTGTCAGGCCCAAAAAATCTTCGGCATACTTCTACAAATCCGATAAGGGCCAGGGCAATTTGAAAATACCCGGCAAGTTGGGCTATTCGTTTTTTCTTCATCAGCGTGCCGCCAACGGCAAATAAACTAATTCCATAAACAAAACTATCGGCAAGCATATCCAAACTATCCGCAACCAATCCCATGGATTTGGAGATTATGCCGGTGGTGATTTCGATAATGAAAAAGGCAAAATTAATGGCAAGAACAGACCAAAGTAGTTTTTTTTGATTGGCGTTTTCTTTAAAGTCTGTTTGGTCGGTCTGTTCGGTCGAGATTTTCTTTCCGCCTAAATTCAGTTCGAGAATAGACTTTTCGATTTGGTCGATTTCTTCCCTGTGAAAAACAGTCAGTTTTCGGTTGGGAATATCAAAATCCAAATTCACAATACTTGAAATTCCGTCCAGTTTCATTCGGATTAAATTTTCTTCCGAAGGACAGTCCATGTGAGTTATTTCAAATATGGTTTTCTTCATTTTGCTTTTAGGATTTTACTAATCAAGGATAAGTTGAAATAGCTATGCCCTCGCCACTCCCTTTTCCTGTTTTCAGCAATTCACAAATTTACAATCTTTTGTATTTGTCTCAATTTGTACCGTTGGGTGTTGAATATTGTAGGTATGTAAGTGTTCTATAATAGCCTTATAGATTTTATTTTGAGAATGATTATCCTTATTTTCTAGCACAGCGTGTAACGAAGCTACATGATAAGTTCCATCTAAACTCCAGATATGAACATCGTGAATGTCGGCAACACCTTCAATCGTATTCAGTTCAGTGGTTAGGGTTTCCATATTCACATGTTCAGGAACTGCTTGTAGCATTATTTTTAAGGTTCCTATTAAATTTTTGGTGGCATTGTACAAAATAAAAGCAGCAATGGCGAGGGTAAGTACCCCATCTATCCAATTCCATCCGGTAAAATAAATCACCACAGCCCCAATTAACACCGCCACCCAGCCTAATACATCTTCTAAAAGGTGAAGCATAATGGCCTTGCTGTTATGATTATGAGAATGCCCGTGCGCGTGATGGTGATGGTGGTGTCCTCCACTTCCATTTTTTATTCTAAGAAATGCAAATCCGTTGATGCTCACTCCTAAAACCGCTAACCAGAGCATGCCCATACTATTGACTTCTTGGGGATCTATAAGGGATGCTACTCCACTTTTAATCATAAAAGCAGCACCCATCAATAAAAATAACGATAAGCCTAGCGCAGACAGTAATGAAAACCGTTGATAACCGTACGAATAATTAGACGAACGTTTCTTTCCGGATATTTTTTCAAATAAAACCGCTATTCCAATAGCAATAGCATCTACAAAATCGTGAAAAGCATCGGCAATAATCGCGGTGGAATTGGTAAAGATCCCGCCCACCACTTCGATAACCGCAAAAATTAAGTTCAGCCAAAAGGCTAATGTAAGTCCATTTCGGGTAGTTGAAGGCTGATGTGCTTCGTGATGATGTTCGTGTTGATGCTCGTGAGAATGTGGGTGATTATGGTTCATCATAGAATCTGAATTAGTATTAGTTAAGCGCTGGTGCATTTTCCTAGGGGTACTTCCAACCCATCGTTTCCAGTAAAAATCGGTTGAGATTTTTGTATCGAGAATAGGACGTAAAGCTAAAATTAAGTTCGCGATACAATTTTGCTCCGTTCCCCTTTACAAAATCACTCGACCGGACTAATTTTAATTTCTTAATGCACTACAGGTGATTATTCATTTTTATTTCTCCGCTCCTTTTTCCTTAAAACTTGAGTTAGCTTTACGGAGTACGTTTTCGGCTATTTCCAAAGCTTCTTCTTGGGTTGGAGCAATTAGCAGCGGATTGCCCCAAAACTTCTCATATACCGAAGCAAACAAGCTCAATCCTACACGCTTTACTTTGCTCGGTTCTACCTGTATGGTTGCTTGTATGTATTTAAGCTTTTCTTTATTTAGTTTCCGCCAAGCATTTATTTTCCGGGTTTCTTCCCTGGAATGTTTCTGCTTTTCTTCAGGTGCCTCACCCGTGCTAATCATGACAAAAGGTTTTCCACTCTCGAACAAGTTGGTAAACGCTGCCATATCCTTATCGTGATGATGATTTTCAGTTGCTGCTTGTTCAAGGCTGTGTTGAAAATCAACCCACACTATCGGGAATTTTGAATCATCTATAATCATTACATCTACATTTAATATTGATGCAAAGTTAGAACGATTCTAAATAATCGCATTGTATCAATAAGTGTATCTGTTGGACTAATCGTGGTTTTTGCTTCGGAAGGAGGATGCGGTTACTCCCGTATTTTTTTTAAATACCCGAGAAAAATAGGCCTCATCTTCGTAGCCTAATTGTATCGCAATTTCTTTAATGGATTTATCGGAGTGATAGAGCATTCGTTTGGCTTCAAGAATCACCCGCTGTTGGATTTGATGCGAAACGGAATACCCGGTTGTTTTTTTTACACACTCGTTCAAATAGGCGGTAGAAATATGAAGGCCTTGCGCGTACTCACTTGGTTTTTTGGCCGTATTAAAATCAGCTTCTAAGGCTGTTTTAAAGGCCTTGGTAATAGACTCAAAACGGGAAAGACCGTCTGCAGATGTAGCGTGCGCTAAATACTGGGAAACCACTAGGGCTACTAAGGCATTCCCACTGTCTTTAAGTACCGATTGATATAATTTTTCGTGTGTTCTTTCCGATAATTTAATACAAAGTGCCACTGCTTCTGAAATGATAGAAAACGCTTCTTTTGTTAAGGATACCGGTTTTGCAGGGTTTATATCTTCCAATAAGCTTAGGTATTCACGCTTCAAGGTGTCGGTATTGATTGCCCAAAAGTTGATCCTAGCATGCTTAATGGCCAACATACGATGTACTTGATTGGGGTGAATGTAGACCACAGCAGAGGGTTGTATGGTATAGGTATGGAAATCAATTTCAATAGAGGTCGTGCCTTTTTCTTGTAAAAAAAACAAATGATAATCATCCCGATGCGCTGCTGCTGCTTCTTTAAATTCATTTAAGTCTTTGAAGGTCATTTTTCCAATGACAAATCCAGTGTTCAAGGTATCCCCTATCGTTTTTACAGGAATGCTCTTTGTTCTCTTAGGCATGGTCTTTTTATTTGAGCCGTTTTCATTGGGTTGCCGCTAATGGACTTGGCTTTATTTTAGCTTTGGTCATTTAGGAAATGAAGATAAAAAAATGACTTTAATACTTGAGCGCATGTTCCACAGGATATAAAGCCTTTATTGTTATTATAGGGAGCTTTACAACTCACGTTTTTATTTCAAAGGAACTTTCGGATACTCATTATATACCCTAAATGTAGTGCTTCGTGATAATTATTAAATTCTATAGCTTCCTCCAATGTTCCGAAATGGAATCCCATACTATTCGTCCGTTCATTATAAACATTGAATTCCCCAGAATAAAAATCTGATTCCATTTTTTCTATTAGAGAGATTAAAAGTTCTTTTAATTCGCTTACTTCATTTTCTGAGGTTCTTCCAGTTGGTTTTGTTCCTGGTTAATAAAGCTCTAATAATTGTTCTGAAATATACCCTTGTAAATTCGAAGATTTATAGGTTAACATTTGTTGAACAACTATGACATGTCCAATATTCTATATTAAATTATTACTAAATCCATTAGGAATTTTATTCAATTGCTCTAAATTATATTTGTCGAAATATTTTAAATATAGATTTCTGTTTGTTTTCCAAATTTTAAATGTTGATTTCATTTTTAGTTTACTATTATGTTTATTCCTCTTCTCTTTGTTTTAACATAGAATTTTATCCCATATTATGCTTATAAAATGTATCTATAATATAAGTTAGCAAAGGCAATTTAGGTCTACAAATTTAAAGTAGAAAAAAGTTTTTACCACAGTATTTTTTAGCTGCTGGCTTTTACTAACAATTTTGTAAGTTCTTTTAATTCATGATTTAAGCTTATAGATTTGTCAGAAATTAAAATATGAATTTATTAGACAATATATAGGTTTTCATCATTACGCTATAAAAGCTTAAAATTTTAAAACTACAATTGATTTTTATGAAGAATTAGGTTTTAAACAAGTTCATTATTTGGTCACTTTTAGATTTTAACATAAAAAAGAGGGTAATGCTTTACAATTCAAAAATTGATCCTTATTTAGAAGTTTTCGATAATAAGGCAAAATACCTACCCAAGGAAGATTTAGAAGGGAGCATGATGAATTTATTGAGAATTCCATTTTACATATGCTTTGTTGTTAAAAATGCTCAAAAAGCAAGAATTTCAGCGATAAATGCTGGCATAAAAGAATTGAGTAAAGATACCTTAACTATTGCATTGTCAAACATAAATAAACAGTAGAATTTAAAAATAGTCTTTTATATAGTCCTAATGGAGAAGTAATAGAATTTATAGAAAAAGTTAGTTTTAATTAAAAATTTTTAAACAAGATTAAAATAGACAGGATTTTTTCACCATCCTTTGTGAGTAAATAAACGGAATAATTTAATTTTTTTTAGATAAAGCAAAAATTATAGAAAGCTTCCATCTTTCAGTAATTTTATAAAGTACTTTATGAGCATTACAATAATTTTCTAATGTTGTATTATTTATAAAATTTGTTGAATTTTCTTCACATTTTTTTAGCTTGCAGTGAAGGTTTTATATGGCTCGTAGCATGTAAATTATCATTATTTTTTAGTTGAACACAAGCCAGGTTTTTGAATTTTACTATTTATCCTTTTTGTTGGAAATCGGTAAATTTAAAAATTTGGTGACTTTACAAATATGCCAAAATTTTCAATTTATAAAACTCGTAGCTATTTTTTATATACGTCTTAAAAAAAGACGTAGGAAATAGGTTGGCTTTAGAGGGCAGAAAGTTAATTTACAGGGAGGATATTATTAGTTCTGGCCCTGCAACTGTAGATTGGGAAAGCAAAGAAGATGGAGCGGTTGTAATCAACTTTAAAATCTCAAATCTTGATGGAAATTTAAAACTGGTGAGAAACCAACTGGCTTTACAATTTCAGAAGGTTGTAATAATTTTTATAGGGCCAAGGCATTGTTCGTAGGCGATAGTGCTCTGAAAATTTATTTTGATAACATTAAAAATCCAAGCGCTATAGGATACGCTTGGGCTAATAGTCCCGACAACGTCAATTTTTATAAAAAGCAAGACTTACTAGCCGCTCCATTCGAAATAGATTTAAATAAAATTAATAATTAAAACTAAACCTTAAAAAAAATATTACGATACTAAATTTAGAACAGATTGGAAAATCCTGAGATTTGACAGTTTTAAATGATACAAGATTTCATTCATAAATTAAGATTTTTGCTATCATAAAGATAATAGTCTTCAGTTAGATAGACACTTTAAAATAGTGAATGGAGCTATTTATGCTGAATACAAAAACCATTTTAAATAGAATTAGTTAGTTAAGAATTAGAACTAGGAAATTACGAAAGAAAAATATAGTTAAATAGCCTTTTTATAGCAGAAGGTTATATATGCCATCTATACAATAATTATCGCAGTAGTTCTTACATTGATTGCAGTAAATTGGATATAGTAAATGTTGTATCACTCCCAAAAATACTCAATAATGTTCTCAAATCAAACTAGACCCTAGAAGATATATACGCTTTATCTATATTTAATGTCTTTATCAAAACAAGGAATAAAATCAACCATTTGATATCTCCAATGAGTATATTTCTTATTTATTTGAAGGGGGGTACATATATTTTTACAGCTTAGTATCCAAAATTTAAAATAAGAAAGCCGCTGTGACACATTACTCTAATTAGACCAATTTATTTTCAATATTGCTCTTGTATAAGTTTCAAAACAAAAAATCTTTAATTTCTATTTAGTTAATTGAATAAAAATTAATAATCGTCCTTGTTTACCTTAAAGCAAAATTCCTATTTTTTTATTCCTTAATTATCTTCATTCTTAGACTCACCGAATTGATATAATAGATTTTCTATAAATACATTTTGATAAAATCCAGTTAAGCATTAGTGATATTTTTTTTCAAAAAAACCTTTAAAAAACAATGAATTTTAAATCGATTTCTGCCAAATGATCATTTAAGTGTGGTTTAAGATATTATTTATTTATGAAGTTAATATTTTTCATAACTACTTCTAAATAAAATTAGAATATTTCGGTAAGTATATGTTTTATAGGGGTTTACGTTAGGTGATTAGCTTAAAATATGTACTCTATTAACTCAGTTTACATTCATTTTACCATAACTTTTCCTTCATGTAACATAACGTAAAGTATTTGTAACATCACAATTATCAAAAAGATGAAATAACAGATATATTTGATTAATACTTTTAATGAATAATTAACAATTATAAGTTTTGTAACTTATCAAAATCTTAAAATTAGCTAGTTTTTAATTATAAGTTAATAAAAATGAAGCTGCATTTCTTAAAAGTATCTTAAATAATAATATTAGATATATCTATTTTAAAATTTCGAATAATACTAAAAATGAAATAACAATTAAGGAATGAAAAATTATTATCTAAAGGAAAGAAAGGTTTACCGATCTCTTATAATCAGGATGTTCCATTCAGGAGGTATAGTACTTCAAACGTTACTTTTTTTATTCTTAAATGCGAAAACGTTATCGAGGATCAATGGCAAGCCAACTAGAATGATTATGAATCATTTTAAAATTTTTTAATATGAAAGTAAATTTACTAAATCATCCTTACTTAATTAGAATAGTGGTTTTTCCACTATTGATTCATCTTGTGTTTTTTTCTTCGGCTTACGCTAATGATAATAATCCAAATAGTGTAAGTCAACAACAAACAATTAGAGGAACGGTTACTTCATCTGAAGATAACCGTGGAATACCGGGGGTTAATATCATTGTAAAGGACGTTCCAAATCGCGGTACTGTTACCGATATGGAGGGAAATTATACCATAGAGGCTCCAGCTGATGCTACTCTGGTTTTTAGCTTTATAGGATATAAAACCAAACAAAGAAAAGTTAATGGCCAATTGGAAATTAACTTGATTATGGATCCAGACCAGAATGCATTAGAAGAAGTGGTAATTGTTGGTTATGGTAAGCAGATGAAGGCAAGTGTGGTTGGATCTATTTCCCAAACCGCAGGAGAGAATCTTCAAAGAACAGGAGGAGTAACCAATGTTGGAGCCGCTCTTACAGGACAATTACCTGGAGTGGTTACCACGGCGTCAACTGGGTTGCCTGGATCGGAAGATCCAAATATTTATATTCGAGGACAAACTTCATGGAATAATAGTAGTCCACTCATACTTGTAGATGGTATTGAGCGTTCAATAAATGATGTAGCAATATCTTCTGTAGAAAGTATTTCAGTGCTTAAAGACGCTTCTGCTACCGCGGTATATGGGGTTCGTGGTGCGAATGGGGTTATACTGATAACTACTAAAAGAGGTAAGCAAGGTAAGGCAAGTATAAATGTTCGAGTAAATACCACAGTGAAGACAGCCTCCAGGCTACCTGCTAAGTACGACTCTTATGATGCATTAAGACTTAGAAATCAATCTATTGAGAGAGAATTGGCTGTTTCTCCAGTAAGTTGGGAGGATTTTAGGCCTTTGGGAATAATTGATAAATATCGTTTTCCAGCAAATTTGACAGAAGCAGAAAGGTATCCTAATGTTGATTGGGAAGACGTTTTGTTTCAGGATTATGCTTTATCACATAATGCAAGTGCGAATATTTCGGGAGGGACAAAACTAGTTAGGTATTTTGCTGCCGTAGATTATTTAAGTGAAGGTGATTTGTTTACGGAGGTTGATAATGATCAAGGTTATCAACCTGGATTTAGATTTGACCGTATAAATGTAAGGAGCAATTTAGATTTTGATTTAACAAAGACAACCGTTTTTAGTGCTAATTTATTTGGTTCCAATGGTGTTCAGAAAACACCTTGGGGTTTTGATGGAAATGGTCCTTGGGCAGCAGCATACAGAACCGCGCCAGATGCGATGTTACCCTATTATACTTCTACAAATACTTATGGCTTTTACTTTCCTCATGATGCTGCTCAGCCAAATTCTTATAGAAATTTAGCTCGTGCAGGTTATGAAAAACAAACTCAAGCTAAAATTACTACAGATTTTAGGGTAAAGCAAAGCCTTCATTTTATCACTGATGGATTGACCTTTGAAGGATTGTATTCCTACGATAATACTTTCAAAGAAGTAGATAGAGGAGTTAACGACGGAGGATTTAAGAACATTCAAAGAATGTGGGTAAATCCAGATACGGGTGCAATAATTTATGACTTACCAATAGATGCTTCTACTCAATTGGATTTTGTTGATCAGGTTTTATGGGGTACTAATGCGGGTATTGTTGATCTTGGTTCGACTTACAGAAGACAATATTATTCAGGACGTTTGAACTATGTAGGTGATTTTGGACAACACTCTGTTACATTGCTTGGTTTGTTTAGCCGTGAAAAATATGCGAGAGGAAGTGAGTTCTCTCACTTTAGGGAGGATTGGGTTTTCCGTGGTACATACAATTATGACTACAGGTATTTTTTAGAATTTAATGGAGCATATAATGGATCTGAAAAGTTTGGATCAAGAAACCGTTTTGCTTTCTTTCCTTCTATTTCCGGTGGATGGATGTTGTCAAACGAAAGCTTTATGGAGCCTCTAGATTTTATCAATACATTTAAAATTCGAGGTTCCTGGGGGAGAATAGGTGATGACTCTGCAGGTGGTCGTTGGTTATATGCGGATCAATGGGTGTATGGAGGCAGCTCAATGTTGGGGGAATTAGCCTCTAATGAATCTCCTTACTCTTATTTTAGAA
Source organism: Zunongwangia sp. (assembly GCF_048269745.1). NCBI lineage: Bacteria > Pseudomonadati > Bacteroidota > Flavobacteriia > Flavobacteriales > Flavobacteriaceae > Zunongwangia > Zunongwangia sp. The sequence goes on from NZ_JBLXIB010000012.1 coordinate 100,601, forward strand.
ATACATCGATGGGTAATCCTGATATATCTTGGGAAACTGTTGAGAAAAAAAATATAGGTATAGATTACTCTCTTTTAGATGGTCTTATTTCAGGATCATTTGATTACTTCAATGATCATAGAACTGATATTTTAATAGGAGGAGGATCTCGCGCAATTCCTTCATTTTTTGGGGGATCTGTACCAACTGGAAATCTCGGAGAAGTTAAAAGTTCTGGTTATGAGTTTGAAATAAAGCTGAGGAAAAATATCAGTTCCGATTTTACAGTTTGGGCTAATATGAATATGACTCATGCGACGAATGAAATAATTTTCGCCGATGATCCACAATTGTATCCGGATTATCAGAAATCTGCAGGCTATTCTATTGGACAGAACACTTCATACATTGACTCTGGATATCTTTCAAGTTGGGATGAAGTACTTGGAAGTACACCTCGTCAAATTAATGATAACGTGAAGTTAGCGGGAGATTATAATATTGTTGATTTTAATGGTGATGGTATTATTGATAGTTATGATCAAGCACCTTATGGGTATACAGGAGTCCCCCAAAATACTTTCAGTACAATTCTAGGGGCAAATTGGAAGGGAGTAAACTTCTCTTTGCAATTTTACGGCGTATCTAATGTTACAAGAGAGGTATTTTTTCCAACCTTCTCTGAGAGTAATGATAATGCATATGAGGAAGGAGATTACTGGACGATAAGTGATGGAAGCGGTGTGCCATTACCAAGATGGTTAGCCCGTAAAGGAAATGAAGCTGTAGGGACTAGATACATTTATGATGGTTCTTATTTAAGACTAAAAGCTGCTGAAATAGGATATAGATTTGAAGATGGATGGATTGAGCGAATAGGTATGAACTCTTGCAGATTTTATTTGAGTGGAAACAACTTGCTTTTATGGACAAAAATGCCAGATGATAGGGAAAGTAATTTTAGTGGAGACTCTAGAGGAGGTGCTTATCCAACAATGCGTCGTTTTACTGTTGGTTTTGATGTAAATTTTTAAAATTAGAATATAATGAATTCAAAAATACTATATATAAGAATTTCTGTTTACACCTTTTTATTAACAGGCTTATTGGGAATATGTTCTTCTTGTGAAGATTATCTGGATAGATCCCCAAATAGTGATATTAGTGAAACAGAACCTTTTGAAAATTTTAGAAATTTTCAAGGATTCACAGAGGAGCTTTACAATGCTATCCCCATTTATACAGCTTATGGTTATCATAATTCATTTAATCTCGGAGAGGACGTCCATTGGGATCAATCTGCAACTGGTGAATTTGCTCAGGCTGTAGATCGAGGAAATTTCTGGGCTTGGAATGATTATAGTTCTCCATTTAAAACAGGTACAGACCCATCATCTACAAATAGATTTGATAAAGGTAATGTATGGGGCTTTTCTTGGTATGGAATTCGCAAAGCGAATATTGGGATTGCCAATTTAGATCTTTTGACTGATGCTACACAGGAAGAAAAAGATTTAATTGCCGGACAACTGTATTTTTTTAGAGCTTGGTTTCATTTTTCTTTAATGAAGTATTGGGGAGGTCTTCCATATATCGATGAAGTACTTCCTGCTAACGAACCTATCCGGATTCCTAGGTTAACGTATCAAGAAACAGCAGATAAAGTTGCTGAAGATTTTAGGAAAGCAGCAGACTTATTACCTATAGACTGGGATGATACTACGATAGGTAGGACAACCCTTGGTAATAATATGCAGCGAGCAAATAAAATCATGGCTTTAGCCTACCTAGGAAAGAATTTGTTATATGCAGGGAGTCCGCTTATGAATGAGTCCTCGGGAGGGACGGATTCTTACAATCAAGACTATTGTAGGCAAGCCGCTGATGCTTTAGGAGAAGCCTTGGCGTTATCTGAGACAACAGGAAGATATAAATTGGCAGATTTTAGTCAATATACCGAATTGTTTTATACACAAAATAGTAATGGTAGAATCCCTGGCTTAAATGAAACTATTTTTTGGGAAAATACGGTTGAAGCCGCGGGTAGATTTAGATGGAATCAAATTAATGATTATATACCAAAAGATTTAAGTCAAGGAGGTTATTATATAAGTCCTACAGCAAATTATGTTTTTAACAACTATGGAATGGCTAATGGTTTGCCCATTAACGATAGTGAGAATAGTAATGGTAATAGAGATGTAACTCAAGCAGACTCAGAATCGGGTTATGACCCAAATTATCCTTGGAAGAATAGAGATCCAAGACTTTATAAAGATATTATTTTAGATGGAGAGAGGGTAAGTGCATCAGAATCCCTCCCAAATGATATAGAATTTGCTAGTTTGTACACAGGTGGCCGATTTAGAACAGTTAATGGTGGTCGTTCTAATCTAACAGGCCTGATGCTCACTAAATTTAAGCCTAAAATGGCAGAGCGGAATACAGAAAGCACAACAATGTCAAATGTTGCTGTGGTATTAAGTTTAATGCGATTGGCTGATGTTTACTTAATGTATGCAGAGGCAACTGCAGTAGGATATGGGATAGAATCAACAGCAAACACTTACTCCTTGTCGGCGGTGGATGCTGTAAATATAGTAAGAGATCGGGCAAATGTTGGGCCTGTTGCTAATAAATATACTACTTCTTTAATTGGTTTTATGCGTGAGTTACAAAGAGAAAGAGCAGTTGAGCTTGCATACGAAGGGCATCGGTTTTGCGACTTACGTCGGTGGAAATTACTTGATCAAGAACCATATACATTAAAATCAGCAATTGAATTTGAAAGAGATCCTAATGGTTTAACGGGTAATGAACTTGCTGAGAACTATAAAGATGCCAGAGTATTGAATTTAAGAATGGTCACTATTTTTGAAAGACAACTAACATCGAGAAATTATTGGTTCCCGCTCTTGCTTGATGATGTTAATTTATATCCTGAATTCGAACAAAACCCAGGCTGGTAATTTGGTTTCATGATAACGTTTTTACTGGTTATTCAATCTTTAATTTCAAATAAAATGAATAAAGTGTTTATAAATTTTTTTTCTGTATTTGCTGTGATGCTTTGTATGGGAGTTTTTACAGCTAAAGCACAGGAAAATCAAGATAGTATTGTTACAGTTTTAATTGATAAAGTTCCTGAGGATTTTGTGAATGTTGCTTTTGATACTCTGGAAAAAAAAGATGTTCTTGGAGCTATTTCTTCTGTCAATATAGATGATCTTTTGACTAAAAATTATCAGACGTATACCTTAGATGGGATTCGCAGTTTTGTTGGCGGATACACAGGCAATATTTGGGGACAATCTCCATTAATTTTAATTGATGGCATTCCAAGGGACGCTGCTAATCTTAACGCTACTGAAGTAGAATCTGTTACCGTATTAAAAGGAGCTAATGCAGTTGTACTTTATGGAAGTAGAGCAGCTAAAGGCGTCGTTCTTATTACAACCAAGAGAGGAAAAGAACAATCTTTAACTATTGAGGCTCGTGTTAATACAGGCATGTTTTTGCCGAAGAGCTATCCAAACTATTTAAATGCTTCGTCATATATGACCTTGTATAATGAAGCATCTGATAATGACGGGATAGCTCGTATTTACAGCGATGAAACCATTTATAATACGGCGTCCGGTTCTAGACCTTATAAGTATCCAAATGTGGATTATTTTTCTTCAGAATACTTGAGGAAAACTTTTAACAAAACTGATGCAACTGTGGAAGTTTTTGGTGGAGATGATAAGACACAATATTATACTAATCTTGGGATGAGTTACAATAATGATATTATAAAGTACGGGGAACAGGGTAATAATAATGATCTTAATTTTCGTGTTCGTGGTAATGTAGATATGCAACTTACAGGCTGGTTATCGGCCCAAGCGGATGCTTATGTAAGGTTTGATAACAACTATATAGGTCGAGGTAATTTTTGGAATCAAAGCTCTTCAATGCGTCCAAACTGGTTCACTCCTTTAATTCCTATAAGTTCATTGGATAGTGACAATACTGAGTTGCAAAATATTATTGATAATAGCAACAATATTATTGATGGAAAATATTTGTTAGGAGGTAATAATGCGGTACAGACAAATGCATTTGCTGATATGTTAGCCGCTGGGTATATTCGTTATAAATCTCGTGTGTTTCAGTATAAAGTAAGTGCTATTGCAGATTTAGGTAACGCTATTAAAGGACTTTCATTTAAAAATACATTTAGTATCGATTATAGTAATTATTATTCGGAAGCTTTTAAGGAAAATTACGCAACTTACCAGCCTACATGGGCTAATATGAATGGAACTGATAGAATAATAAGCCTTACCAGCTATGGAGATGATACAAATTCTACTAATGAATATCTAGGGGATTCCAGGTATGAACAAACGACTTCATTTTATTCTCAATTAAACTATAAAAGAACATTTAAGGGGCTACATAATGTAACAGGTAATTTGATTGGATGGGGTTATCAATCTAGAAATTCTGTAGATGAAGGTCACGATGGAAGTGATTATCAAAGTATTACCAATACAAACTTGGGTATTCAAGCAGCTTATAATTATGCTGATAAGTATTATGTAGATTTTTCGGGGGCAGTTGTTCATTCTCCAAAGTTACCTAAAGGGAATAGGGTGGCTTTATCTCCTACATTTACAGTTGGTTGGAGATTAAGTGGTGAGGATTTTCTTAAAAATTCATCGTTTATTGATAATCTAAAATTAACAGCATCATATGCAAAACTTAATCAAGATATTGATATTGCTGAATATTATATGTATCAGGGATATTATGATGATAGTGGATGGTATCAATGGAGAGATAATGCAATGGGGGGGGCGACAGTATTGTCAGAAAGAGGCTCAAACCCTAATTTGGGATTTATTACGAGGGAAGAATATCGACTAGGATTGGATGGGACATTTTTAAACGAAAAAATAATAATTAATGCGACCTATTTTAATCAAATAACTGATGGATTGTTAACCCAAGGATCAAATACTATTTATCCTTCCTATTATAGTAGGTGGGACTATTCTTACCTACCCTATTTAAACTTTAATAAAGATATGAGAACTGGTTTTGATTTCTCGGTTTCCCATAATAACAAATTAGGTGACTTTGAGTATGAAGTAGGGTTTGTGGGAATGATTTATAATTCTGAAGCTTCCGTTAGGGATGAAGTGTATCAAGACGAATATCAAAATAGAGAAGGGAGACCTTTAGATGTATCATTTGGATACGTGTCCGAGGGCTTCTTTGTAGATCAAGCTGATATTGATAGCCATGCGGATCAAACATTTGGCGATGTTCTACCTGGAGACTTAAAATATAGGGATATAAATGGAGATGGAATTGTAGATACTAGGGACCAAGTTGAATTAGGGAGAAATGGGTCGCCTTTTACTTACGGCGTAAATTTAACATTGAAGTATAAAGATTGGACATTATTTGCTATGGGACAAGGTCAGTCCGGTGCAATCGGCTATAAAAATTCATCGTATTTTTGGGTTTATGGTAACCGAAAATACTCAGAACATGTATTGGGTCGTTGGACTCCAGAAACTGCTGATTCAGCAACTTATCCTAGGTTAACTACCACCTCTAATACCAATAACTTCAGAAATTCAACTTTTTGGAGGTATGACAATAACCGTTTCGATTTAACAAAGGTCCAACTTACATATGATTGTCCTGAAACTTTTTTTAAAGATAAATCTTTATTAAGTGGTTTAAGTTTATACGTAAGTGGTCAGAATCTTTTGACTTTATCAAAAGAACGAAAAATGATGGAAATGAATGTTGGTAGTGCCCCTCAATATCGGTTTTATAACCTTGGACTAAAAGCTAGCTTTTAATTAATAATTTAAAAAGATTATGAGAAAAAATATTTTATTCTTATTTGTTTGTGTTTTGGCATTTTCAAGTTGTGAAAATCAATTCGATCCTGCAGTTGAGAATTTTAAGGATATAGATTTTATGTATACTGATCCGAAATTTGCTCAGGGCGTTTTAACCTCAGCATATCGTTATCTGCCTAATGTGTATTCAAATACTGAATATGCAACGGACGATGCTGTAACAAATGAAAGAGGTAACTCTTATTTGCAAATGGCTACTGGTTCATGGACTGCTTCGAATAATCCTGTAAGTATGTGGGTGGATGGTTATGGGGCAATTCAGACTTTAAATACTTTTTTAGAAAAAAGTGATGATGTAGATTGGGTTGATGACCCAGAAGTATCTGAGCTTTTTAATATGAGAATGAAAGGTGAGGCTTATGGTTTACGAGGAGTGTTCTTGTATTATATTTTACGAAATCATGGTGGTTATTCGGTTAATGGAGAATTGCTAGGAGTGCCTATTTTAACTGATTTTCAAGATTCTGGAGCTGATTTCAATATACCTCGAGCTACTTATCAAGAATGTGTGGATCAAATAATAAGTGATTTGGATATGGCCGTTTCTCTACTTCCAGTAGAATATAATAATGTTGGGGGATCAGGCCAAATACCAGATAAGTATTCGGAAATAGTAACTTCTTCAAGTAATTATAACAGGGTAATGGGAGATTTTTCCAACCAATTGCTTAATGGTCAAATTGCTATGGCCTATCGCTCAAAAGTAGCTTTGATGGCAGCAAGCTCTGCTTTTCAAGATGGGTCAGATATTGGATGGGAGGAAGCTGCCCATTATTCCGCTGAAGTTTTGGATTATATAGGAGGCATTTCTGGTCTGGCACCAGAAGGAAATACCTATTATTCAAATACAAGTGCGATAAACGGATTATCTGGAGGTAACAATCCAGCTGAAATATTGTGGCGTAATAATATTGAGACATCAAGATCATCTCAAGAATCCTCTAACTTACCTCCGTCACTATTTGGAGAAGGTAGAATGAACCCTACCCATAATCTTGTTAGTGCATTTCCAATGGGCAATGGCTACCCTATTACACACCCATCGAGTGGGTACGATTCTTCTGAGCCTTATGCAAATAGAGATCCGCGCTTATCAAATTACATTGTGTATAATGGTAACCTTTTAGGAGTAAATGATACTCCAATTTATACTGGCACCAATTCTGGAACAGATGATGGTATAAATAGATTGGAAAACTCCACTCGAACAGGCTATTATATGAAAAAGCGTTTAAGAATGGACGTTAATTATAATAATGCTGATGGATCCTGGCAAGGGCAAATTAATTATACACCCCGAATAAGATATACCGAGATCTTCCTTAATTATGCTGAGGCAGCTAATGAGGCCTATGGGCCAACGGGGGCTTCCTCAAATGCATCTTATTCTGCAGTTGATGTTATAAGAGCAATAAGAGCTCGCGGGCTTGGAATTACTGATGATCCATACTTGGAAGAATGCTCTGGTGATAAGAATAAAATGAGAGAATTAATTCGTAACGAAAGAAGACTTGAGCTTTCTTTTGAGGGATTTAGGTTTTGGGATTTGCGTAGATGGGATGTAGATTTAACTGAACCTGCAAGAGGATATGATGTAAGTAACAATGAAGTTTTTAATGTAGAACAGCGCCTATACGAAGATTATATGGTCTACGGACCAATACCTTTTAGTGAAATCTTAAAGTATAGTGCACTCTTACAAAATAATGGTTGGGAATAAACGATAAAAATTACGAATTATGAGGAAAAATATAATATTATTGACTTTTTCTATAGTAGGACTTTTGTTCTCCTGTCAGAATGATGAAATCAGTTATCCTGATTTTGATTATACTACTGTATATTTCGCAAATCAATATCCCCTAAGAACTTTAGAGCTTGGAAGAGACCCTCAAGTAAATAATTCTCTTGATAATGAGCATAAGGTGAAAATTACCGCAACGATGGGTGGTGTATATTCAAATTCAGAAGATAGGATAATTGATATTGAAGTTGATGAATCCTTATGTGATGGGGTGAATTTTCAAGATGGATCTGATCTGGTTCCATTACCAAATAATTACTACAGTCTAGAAAGTAATCAAATTACAATTGAAAGGGGTAATATCTTGGGAGGAGTAGAAGTACAGTTTGAAGATGCTTTTTTTCAAGACCCGCTTACTCTTGATCGTCATTATGTAATACCAATTTTAATGACCAATGTAAAAAATGCAGATAGTATTTTGAGTGGTAATGCTTTAGTTAATGTTCCTAATAAAATGGTTAGCTCAGACTGGGTAGTAACACCTAAAGATTATGTGCTTTATGGTATTAAGTATGTTAATCCGTGGCACGCGAATTACCTGAGAAGAGGAGAGGATCAAATTTCGGATGGAAATACAACCGTAACAGATGTTAGAGAAGAGGAATATGTCGAATATGATGAACTTGTTAGTCTTTCTACCACTGGTTTTAGACAATGTTCTTTACCTATAACGATCTATGAAGACGATAATTTAACTACTCGTGCAAACATTGAATTAATATTAACATTTGATGATGATAATAACTGTGTTATATCGAGCAATTCTTCTTCTTATTCTATCTCAGGTGCTGGGGAATTTGTCATTGATGGAGAAACAAATAGTATAGGCGGTACAGATAGAGATGCATTATATTTAGACTATACCGTAGATTTACAAGATTTGGGATATAATTATTCAACTAAGGATACTTTAGTGAATAGGGATAGGGGGATATCTCCTGAATATTTTAGCGTAATTGTTGAGTAAAAATATATTCTAATAAAGACATAGCTTAAAAAATAAAAAAATGAAAATACTTAATAGATTTATAATCTTATTTGTCTTAATGGCTACGTTGTTTTCCTGTGAAGAAGCCGAATTAGATAATGAATTTGAATCGGGACTAACTTTCGAAAAGCCTGTTGGTGTAGTTAATGAGGAGATGGTAAACACTTACAATGTCCTTAAATCATATGCTAGCAGGCTAAAATTAGGAGCAAATGCATCCTTAACCGACTTATCAGATGAAAATATGGGAAAGTTAATAAGAACAAACTTTACACAAGTTACTCCTTTAGCAGGACTTTATTCGAGTACAATATTATCTGATGATGGAACTTATGATTTTTCAGTAATAAATAATTATATTAATGATGCAACAGATAAGCAACTTTCTGTTTATGGTGATGCCATTGTATCAAATTTGAATCAAAATGCTTCATATTTAAATTCATTTGGAGCTTCAATGACTTATTTGACGCCTCTCTATCCCAATTTTGTAAATCAAAGTTCTATTACTGCTGGAACCTTTACTGGTTGGACGGTAAATGGTGATGTTTCTATAGAGGAGTATATGGAAGAGCCCTCTGTTAAGTTGGAGAATGATGCATCAGTGGTTTCAGGCGGAGATACCTCTTTACAATCACCTGTCTACTCAGTGGATGAAGGTGCAGAATTTGAATTGACTTTTTACGTACTCTCCAATCAGGTTGGTGAGGGAAGAGTTGTTTTTAATGGTTTAAATAATAATGAACCAGAAATGGATTGGACAGGAGTAGACTCCACCAGCACTACTTTTACTACAGAAATAGGTTGGAATAAAATTCAGGTTCAAACTACAGATTTTGATGATAGTGGCGAGTTTTCTTTCAAAATAGAATTGGGATATACCCCTAATGTCACTTATTTTTTGAATATAGAAGGACTTTCATTGATCAATTTGAACGGTACAGTTGAAAATCCTGAAGAAATATTTATTGAAGCAGAGGATGGAGTTCTTGGTTCAGAATGGCAAATAAATAGCGATACTGATGCGTCTGGTGGAATGTACGTATTGGCGAATAGCGCTGAAAATTACCTTACTCCAAATGATCCTGGTTCAGAGCCATATTATATAAATTATACTATCAATGCAGTTACAGCGGGAACATATACTTGTTGGGTTCGTGGATTGGGACCTACTGCAAGTGACGATTCTTTTTTTCTTAGTGTCAATGGGAATCCCTTTATATATAATTATTGGAACCTAAACTCTAGTGGATGGCAATGGACAAATCTTGGTACCTATACTTTATCGGTCGGAGAGAATAATTTCGCTGCTTGTATTCGGGAAAATGGATTTCAAATGGATCGATTCTATTTTACCCTCACAACTAATACGCCTTCAGGTATGGGCTCCCCAGTAATTCCTCAGAATGAAGTGACTCTTGATGTCTCTCAAGATGTTAAGAAAAATGCTGTACAGAAAGTTCTTAAGAATTATATAACAAATGTATATGATGAACTAGGAGAAAAAGTGGATGCCTGGACAGTGGTAAAAGAACCTTTTGATGAAGCAGGTAATGTTGCCGTAAGTGGAAATGCTGGGGAGGAAAATTCATATTATTGGGCTAATTATCTTGGAGAGGAATATATATCTTATGCATTTAATCAAGTTAAGGAAAATGCTCCAGAGTCAACTAAGTTATTTTTAAGTGAAAATCATTTAGATGTAAATCCGAATAAACGAGAAGCTGTTATTAATATGCTCATGAACAACGCTGATATTGATGGTATTGCGGTTAGTTTAGAATTAAATCTTGAAAGTGATTTAAACCAAGTGGAAACCTTGTTCAATGATTTAGCGGCAACAGGTAAATTGATTTATCTTACTAATATGAAAATAGTTGTTTCGGAAAATACAGAAGAAGCTTATGCCCAACAGTCTGAATTTTATGATAGAGTGGTCAGTTTTTTTAAGTCTAATGTTCCTAACGAACAACAATATGGAATTTCATTAGCCACACCAGTTGATAACACAGGAGGATTATGGGATTTAGACTACAATAGGAAATTGCCATATGTTGGTTTTGCCTTAGGTTTAGGTGCGGAGGAATAAAAAACTAATTAGGAATTTATGCATTTTTCTTCTATTTCTTGAAGTCATAGTAGTATAGATTATGATAGAGATAATATTGCTGAAATGTTTCAACTACTTGGTAGAAACCGGTAAATTCATAAAAGTTTCAGAACCAACCGATTAAATTATGGAATAACAAGTCGAGATGTATAGTTATGTAGTTGAAGCTCTGAAAGAATTGTAAAATTCCTATAAAAATGTACCAAAAATATTTCAAAAATGATTACGTTTCTATCCAATTAAATTTATTCATGTGTGAATTTTACTGAATAGTTCTCCTAACCCAAGAAGTCTGGATACCATTTGGATTGGCAACACTTATAACCCGGTATGAATTAGCCATTAGGAATGTTAGGAGAACTTTTTTATATCAATGAAAGAGTGAGCTTGTTTAAATCAATTCGATGTTCAGATTTTTTCATTATATATTCATTTTAATATGAAAATTGTAAATTATTAATTTAAGATTTTACTGGTTTTTCTTGAAATTCAATCTCAAAATAAACGATCATGTTTAAAAAAAAATTCCATATTTTTAAATTGTTATTAAGTGTTTTTTTTACATTTTACAGTTGTAATTCCAATAAGAAAACCGTTGATGACAGCGAATCCTCAGGCACTACCTTAAAGGATGCTTTTAAAGAGAAATTCCATATAGGAACTACTTTGAACGGTAGGCAACTAATGGGAGGAGAACCTGAAACGATGAGAGTGGTTGCGAAGCATTTTAATTCCATTGTTGCTGAAAATGAAATGAAAAGTGCCAGAATTCATCCTTCGGAAGAAGATTTTGATTTTAGGCTTCCGGATAAATTTGTTGAGTTTGGGGAGGAGAATGATATGCATATTCACGGGCATACCCTAATATGGCATTCTCAGGCTCCTGATTGGTTTTTTGTTGATCAAGACGGGAACACCGCTTCAAAAGAATTGCTTACCAAACGTATGAAAGAACACATTCATATGGTCGTAAGTCGATATAAAGGCAGAATTCATTCCTGGGATGTTGTCAACGAAGCGATTGAAGACGACGGGAGTTATAGGAATAGTAAGTTTTATCAAATATTAGGTGAAGATTTTATCAAACTGGCATTTGAATTTGCGCATGAAGCAGATCCAGAAGCCAAGCTTTATTACAATGATTATTCTATGGCAATACCGGCAAAACGCCATGGAGTAGTGAGAATGGTAGAAAGGCTTAAAAATGATGATGTTCATATCGATGGGATTGGAATGCAGGGACATATTGGATTAAAGCATCCTGATATTATTGAATTTGAAAAAAGTCTGGAAGCTTATGAAAATTTAGGAAAAGTGATGATCACAGAATTAGATCTTAGTGTTTTGCCTTCACCGTGGGGAGATGCAGGGGCAGAAATTTCTGATAATTATCAGTACGATGATAAAATGAATCCTTTCCCAGATGAGCTGCCAGCTGATGTTAAGGAACAATTTACAAAAAGATATATAGAATTTTTTGAACTATTTCTGAAACATCATAATAAAATTGAAAGGGTTACCCTTTGGGGAGTGAACGATGGAAATTCCTGGAAAAATAATTGGCCGGTAAGAGGAAGAACCGATTATCCGTTGCTATTCGATCGTGAAAACAAGGCTAAACCTGTGGTAAATGAACTTATAAAATTGGCTGAGGTAAAGTAAGCCTACAAAATTTGAAGTTGTAAATGAAAAATGTCTGTTTACTTATCTGACTGTTTGGTATTTTTCCATGTTGCGATTACAAATTAAGATAGGTTAATTCTACTGTAAAATTTTAAAAATGAAACGATTATTTGTCATTGCATTTTTCTTTGGTTTCATCAGTCAATCGATGGGACAGTTTTCTCAGCAGGAGCGGGATAGTATTTACCGTCTAAGTGTGCAGGATCATCAATTAATGCTTCAGAAACTACAAATAGAATTCTTGAGGCCGGGACCGTCCGGAAATCCAAACGATCCTAATGCTGCGAATGCTAATGAATCCAAAGTCGCAGATTATTGTTTACCAGAACTTTTGGTTTCTAAAGATGGATCAAAAGTCACTTCAGTTTCTGCATGGGAAAAACGCAAACAGGAAATTAAAGAATATTTTAATGCTGAGATTTATGGACAAATCCCTGAAAATATTCCTGCTGTAAATTGGAAGGTTATTTCTCAAAAAGATTCAGTTATCGGCAAATATCAGGTTCAGGTAAACAAACTTTTGGGAGAGGTAGATAATTCTGCTTATCCAAAGATCGAGGTTGAGATCCAGATGACTTTAACCCTTCCAAAAAATACAGAAAAAAAAGTACCGGTAGTTTTAAAATTCGATTGGAATTTTCCAGCAGGCTTCAACCCAAATCCTGACCAGAAAAATCCCTGGCAGCAACAATTGCTAGCTCAAAATTGGGGTTATGCCAGTTTAATTCCTACAAGTTATCAAGCAGACAACGGTGGAGGATTACGGGAGGGTATTATTGGTCTTGTTAATAAAGGAGAACCACGAAAATTAGAGGACTGGGGAACTTTAAGGGCCTGGGCCTGGGGTGCTAGCCGTGCTATGGATTATTTTGAAAAGCATCCAGAAATTAATGCAAAGCATGTAGCTATAGAAGGACTTTCTCGTTATGGAAAGGCAGCAATGGTAGCTATGGCGTATGAAGATCGATTTGCTGTTGGATTTATAGGATCTGCTGGGGCGGGTGGAACAAAAATTCTTCGACGTAATTTTGGAGAACAATTAGAGAATCTGGTCTCCAGTTCCCAATATCATTGGTTTACTCCTAATTTTATAAAATACGGTGGCCCTTTAAAAACAAAAGATCTTGCTGTAGATGCCCACCATCTAATTGCACTTGCAGCGCCACGTCCGATTTTTATAAGTAGCGGAGATCCTAAAGTTGAAGGAAACTGGATTGATGCCAGAGGAATGTTCTTAGCCAGCGTTCACGCGAGTCCGGCATATGAAATTTATGGAGAAAAAGGACTGTCAAAAACCGAATTTCCTGAAGTAGGAGAATTTTTATCTGAAGGTAAAATCGCTTTCAGAATTCATAAAGGCGGTCATACCGTAGTCCCTAACTGGCCTTATTTTATAAAATTTGCCAAATTCTATTTCAAATAAAGATTATGGAAAGGAAGAAATTTACTTATTATAATTTTAAGCTATGTTTATGGGATATAGGTTTGCGCTATTCAATTATACTACAAAAGAAGCAAGAGGGTATGTAGATTTCGATTACTTTGAAATTGAAACTGAAAAAATAATTAAAATGAAAAATATAAATATTCCGAAAATGATATTTCTAAATCTGTTAATACTTTTGTACAAAATCTGCTAATAATGGATCAGTTTACTGCAGATCCTACAGCAAGAGTATTTGACGGAAAACTATATGTGTTTCCTTCACATGATATTGTGCCGCCCGAAGACGAAGGCCGCACCGAATGGTTTAATATGGCCGACTACTACGTTGTTTCTTCGGAAAACCTAAAGGAGTGGACAGACCATGGAAAAATTCTGGATCAAAATGATGTTCTTTGGGCAGATCCTAAGGCTTACAATATGTGGGTACCTGATGCAATATCCAAAATGGGCAAATTTTATTTCTATTTTCCCACCAGACTCAAATACGCTGGAGATGGCGAAAAAAGCTTTTCCGTTGGGGTGGCAGTAGCCAATAGGCCTGAGGACCCCTATAAGACGCAGCCAAGCCATATTGAAGGATCTTTTGTGTTTGAGAGAAATGACACTTATTATATGACTTATCCACACGTTGGCAATAATACTGAAATACAGGAATATGGAATAGCCGATAATCCGATGGGACCTTTTACCCATCAGGGTGTGATTATGGATGAATCGACTTCGGAAACCTGGACCAATCACCATTCCATAGTAAATTATGAAGATCAGTGGTACTTATTTTATCACGATAATGATCTTTCCCCGATTTTGATAAAAATCATTCTATTCGTGCCAATAGTTTGTTCTTTCAAGAGAATGGAAACATCAAAAAAGTGATTCCAACTAAATGCGGAGTGGGAAATACCTTCAGTACTTCTGAAATTCAAATAGACAGATTAGCGCGAAAGGCAATTATGGAGCTGAAGCCGTTTTTTTAGACCGGCTTAATCCTTCTCAGGGTTGGAGAGTGGTATTAAATAAACCTGATGCCTGAATAAGATATAATCGTATTGATTTTGGTTCCAAAAATCAAAAAATTAAGGGGTAAAACCAGTGATTTTGAAGGAATAGAAGGTAAGATTGAATTCCTGGAGATTACTAAAATTAAGATTAAAGGTGGAAAAATAACTTCATAAAATGCGACTCTTAAAATTCAAAATGCCAATAGTGCTACCCTATATATTTCTATTGCTTCAAATTTTAAAAACTATAAAGAGCTGAGTACTGATGAAGAAGCAAAATATCTTTCAGTAATGGAAAAAAAGAAATCAGAAGAAATTTACAAATCTCATCTGGAAGGTTATCAAACCTATTTCAATCGGGTATCTTTGGATCTTGTTAAAACTAAGACTTCCAAGTTACCCACCAATGAGCGGATCATAAACTTTAAAACCACAAATGATCCAGATCTTATTTCCCTGTATTTTCAGTTTGGACGCTATCTTGATTTTATGATTAGGGAATCAGAGAATAACTGGCTGGTGGTATCACCTTCTATTTCTCCAGAACATGTACCAACCGGGCATCCGGAATCTTCTTTAACACACGGTGCCACAATAGATAATCAGCTTATTTTTGATCTATTTTCAAGAACGGCAAAGGCTGCGGAAATATTAGGGAAAGATGAAGAATTTATAACCGAATTAAATGAAAAACTTCTGGATTCACCTCCAATGCAAATTGGAAGTTGGGGACAGTTACAGGAATGGATTAAATACAGGGATGATCTCAGTAGTGATAACAGGTACGTCTCAAATTTATACGGACTTTACCCATCAAACCAGATTTCACCTTATCGTAATAAGCAGTTGTTTGAGGCTGCAAAAACGTCATTAATGGCTCGGGGAGACGAATCTACGGGTTGGTCTATGGGGTAGAAGGTGAATCTATGGGCAAGATTGCTGGATGGTGATCATGCCCTAAAATTAATTAAAGACCAATTAACCCCTTATATGCCGGAAGGACATAGCGAAAAAGGCGGTACTTATCCCAATCTTTTTGATGCGCATCCTCCATTTTAAATAGATGGGAATTTTGGTTGCACTGCTGGGATTGCCGAAATGCTTTTACAAAGTCAAGATGGTACTATTCACTTATTACCAGCATTGCCTGAAGATTGGAGTAAAGGAGAAGTTTATGGGTTAAGAGCTCGTGAAGGTTTTGAAGTAGCTCTGGATTGGGAGAAAAATAAGCTAGACAATGTGGTTATTAAATCTAGATTAGGAGGGGTTAGGTGTTGCTCGAATTGGATCATATACTTCATTGACAGGAGAGGGATTAGAAAAAGCCAAAGGTGATAACCCAAACAAATTTTATAATCTTTCGGAAATTAAACAATCGCTTATTTCGGAAGAAGCTGATTTAAAACTCATTGAAATTCAGAAGGTTTATGAATATGATTTATCCACTACTAAAGGAAAGCAATATAAACTAGAACTCAAAAAATGACCAAAACCGTAAATTATGAAACCAAAGATTAATATTCTAACATTAATGGCAATCTGGATGTTGCTTACTTCTCAGTTTTTAATTGCCCAACTTCCACCAACTATGAAATGAAGGATTGGTTGGTTTTCTCTTCTACCGACATGAAGAATTGGATCAATCATGGTCCAAAGCTTTCACCAAAAGAGTTTTCCTGGGCAACTGGAGATGCCTATGCGGCAGAGGTGGCAGAAAGAGATGGTAAATTTTATTTTTATGTATCCACATTTCATAAAGATGATGAAAGAAGTGATGGAGGGGCAGCTATAGGAGTAGCGATTGCTAACTCCCCATTAGGTCCATTTAAGGATGCTAAAGGAGAAGCCCTGATCTATAATGAAATGACCACTGATAACCCACACGGGTGGGATGATATAGATCCTTCTGTTTTTGTAGATGAGGATGGTCAGTCATATTTGTACTGGGGTAATGGTAGCCTTAAAATGGTAAAATTGAAGGATAATATGATCGAATTGGATGGACAAATCCACTATTACAATCCAAAGAATTTTATAGAGGGTCCCTGGGGTTTACAAAAGAAAAGGCCTTTATTATTTAGTATATGCGAGCAAGGGAGAAGAACGAGAAAGAATTGAATACGCTACTTCTGATAGTCCGGAAGGACCTTGGGAATACCGTGGAATACTCACAGATAGCGCTCCCAATAGTTTTACGATTCATCCTGGTATTATTGAATATAAGGGTAAAGATTATTTCTTTTACCATAACGGGGTATTACCAAGCGGAGGAAGTTATCGGCGATCAATTACGGTAGATTATATGTATTACAATGGAGATGGCACCATTAAGAAAGTAGAACAAACAGAAGAAGGGGTAAAAGCTTTAGAATAATTTTGCTCTTCAGCTAATTGCTGTTTTAAAAACAAAGTAACAATCATAGTGAAGAGAGTAAATATTAATAGTAAGCTTTTATTTTGCGGTAAATTGATCTCTTGGAAAATTCAGCTATGTTTTAGACAGCTAAAATTTCCACAATTTGCTAGATATCGTTGCAGGAGATTTTCTTTTAACTAAGGTAGCCGGAGGCATTACCGTGAATATGATTGATTTTTACGTAACATCGGCAAACGAAGCAGAGCAGAATAAGATGCAGTAAAAACTTCTAATATGAATTAAAAAATAGGAATATGAAGAAAAAAGTTTATTTTTCATTGGTATTTTTCATCGGCTTGATGTTATTAACAGAAAATATCATCGCATAAGATTGTGATGAGAAAGTACAGGATCCACGTGGTGAAATGGTGCCTTGGACTAAAGGCGCTTCGGAAACTGGAGAGTATAGAAACCTAATTTTAGAAGCTGGTTATTCTCAAGCGAATATTGATGCAAAACTGGAAAAGGCCTATTATGATTTTTTTGAAGGTCCAAATAGAGTATATTTTGAAGTAGAGGATTCTTTGGCTTAAGTTTCTGATCTTAAAAACAAAGATGCCCGTACCGAAGGACTGTCTTACGGGTTAATGGTTGCAATAAGAAAGAAGTTTTTGACAAATTATGGTGCTGGACGGTGAAATACATGTAGCACCAGAAAGGACCCAATTAAGCTTATTTTGCATGGAGCGTAGACCCCAAAACGTGAATTAAAAATTCGGAAGGATCAGCTTCAGATGGAGAATTATTCTTTGTCACTTTATTACTTTTCGCTTCGAATCTTTGGGGGAATGAAACGGGAATAGATTATTACGGTGAAGCCAGAAGGATTTTGGATGCGATGTGGAGTAAAGATGGTACTGGAGATGTTAGGAATGTACTAAATAAAGATTAATTAATGGAATCATAATTATCTTTATGTCATCATAGATTCTGGAAATCGCAAAATATCCACCTATTAGAATATTATTAAAAGTGAATAATTTGTCATTTATTCTATTGAAGTGACTCAAAATATTTTTGACAGCATCTTCCTTTATTTTGTCGATTTTCTTTTTAAATTTTTCTACTTCCATAATTTTAAGTAAGATTTAGTTACCCAATCCAAATTCGTAGTTGTTCACTCGGAATTTCTTTTTCGAATATTCTTGTTATTAATAAATTCGAAGGTCTTACTTTTAAATCCTTTTGGTTTTTGAATTCAATAAAATAAACTCCTCGCTTTGGTATGTCAAGTGACATTATCTTTTTAGTCCTTTCTCCAAATTCATAAGATTGAATTCTCCAATTCGTGACTTTCGGTGTAATTACTTTCCCGTTTTCTTTATTCTTTAATTCAATTGAAAACTCACCTTCAGAAAAACTCCAACCTCCAAGAACTTTTATACTGTAAATTCCGACTGGTAATTCAATTGCTTTGTTAGTATCACAAATGCCAATTGGGAATCTCATTTCTGCATACCTCAAATCAGTTTTTATTATTTCGATTTCTTTCGAGACTTCACATCTACGGAGAAAACCTAAAATCTTTTTGTCAGGTGTTAGTTGGTCATAACTACTTTTGATATATGGTCTTGCTCCATCAGACGGTTCAAATTCAGTTTGCAAATAATCGATTTCTTCTTTATCTAATTCACGTACTGTTCCGTCATTCTCAACATGAACAAATTCAAATTTTTACTGTTCTATCTTCAATTTTCGTTCATTTCTGTAATAATGTCTAGTCCTTAAATATAGCTACAGGTTAAACTTGATTTTAGGTAGTTAATTTGTATACCATATTTGGTGTTTTATACTCTAAAGATAAGTGTAATCTTATTTCGTTATATAATTTAATTGCGTTTTTTGTAGCCCTCTTAGCGTGAGCCGTATTTATAAAGGTTTTATCGAGATAGAATTCATCTTTTAAAATACCATTAACACGTTCAGCCATAGTATTTTCGTAGCAATGATTTTCTTCAGTCATGCTAATATCTATTTGTTTTCTTTTCAGTATCTGAGTGTATACATTGCTACAATATTGTATGCCTCTGTCTGAATGATGGATATCCATCAATGCTTTTTGCTTGATACAAAGCTTTGTTTAAAGCTCTTATACAGCCGCTAAGTTCTAAACTGTCCATCAGGTCATAACCCACTATTTTTCTGGAGTAAGCGTCTGTAATTAAAGCCAGATAGCAAAATCCTTTTAAGGTTCTTATGTAGGTAATATCACTTACCCAAACTTGGTTAGGTCTTGTTACAGTTACATCTTTAACAATATTTTTGTATTTGCGGAACCTATGTAAAGAATAGGTGGTTCTTACACTATATTTCTTGCGTAATGTCAACATATTATGGTCTCTGAGTACCTTAAACAAGGTATCTCTCCCAACTTTTACATTGGCTTTAGTAAACTCATTGTCCAATGATTTAATCATTTTTCGAACTCCTTCTCTAGGTAAGGACTTGCGTCGCTTTTTAATGATCTGAATAATCTGTTTTTCTAGTTTTAAACGTTGATTTTCCCTGTTTACATACTTGTAATAGGCATCACGTTTTAATTCGAAACACTTGCAAACAGTGCTAAGCGAAGCAAATCCTTTACTTTTTGTTTTAGCTTTGAGTAAGGCTAGATATTTAGTTTTTTTTGAGCTCTATTACATTTTTATAGCCTAGTTTTTCAGCAGCTACTTCTAGATAGGAATCCAGTACCATAGCATCCAGGTCTTTCTTGAGCAATAGTTTTTTAAGTTGTTCAATTTCTTTTTGAAGCTCTTTGATTCTTGTGATTTCGTCTTTTGTTTCCACTTTGATACGGGTATTCATTAGGTCTTTACGTTCGTATTTCCTGCTCCATTCATTGATGGTGGTAGGATTGATTCCGTAGAGTTTCCCTAGTTGGTTCTTGTTAAGTTTTCCGGAGGTAAGTTCGTCTAAAATTTTTAATTTAAACGATTCGCTGTAGCGTCTAATTACTTTGTCATTTTTGTACATAATTATTAAAATTATGTAGCCATATTTCAGGACTAGACATTTGAAAAATGACAGAAACGAACAATAATAACGATGGAATAATAGTCGGAGAAATTTCCAAAGTTGCGAATAGTAATTCAAGAATTAACCGAATTTTAAGTATGTTTTTAGACCATTGTATTATGTGTCTTTTAATTGTGCCGTTAGGATTTCTGATTTTTGGATTAGGAGCATTAATGAAGGACAATTTGAATAACGGAATTGGAATAATTTTGGTTTTTATTCCATTCTTCATTTATTTAAATAAGGACTTTTTCAAAGCCAAAAGTCCAGCAAAACGGATTTTAGGGTTTCAAGTAATTGACCGAAAAACGAACAAATCAGCGAATGAATTACAATGCTTTGTACGGAATTTGACTATTTGTGTTGCTTGGCTATTAGAAGTTATTATTGGACTCATAAATCCTGAAAGGCGAATTGGCGATTTTATTGCAAATACGAAAGTTATTGTATCGGAAAAAGAAAAATTTAAATCGATTTGGACTGATTTAAAAAACACGAAATTGAAAACAAATTTCATAGGAATTTTAATAATTGGCGGAATTTATTTTTATGGATTAAGTCTTTTATTAACCGGAATGAATTAAAAAACGATTTGCCAACAATGGTTATAATTCATTGCGGCGGAATTTTCTGCCGAAAATTCCACGAATATTTGCTAAATTACAGCCGTAACCGAAAAGTCCTGCCGGACTTTTCCGCAACGAAATCATAACCTAATCCGTTGGCAAAAATACTGCAAAATATAGAAGTTTAATAGAAAAAATAAAATGAAACAATTTGTAAAAATCACAATCCTTTTATGGATTTATTTTGGGTTAAATGCTTGTAGTAGAAATAATGAAACTGTATTT
>NZ_JBLXIB010000013.1:0-105401 GCF_048269745.1 Zunongwangia sp.
ACTAAAAACAAAGCAGTCTTGATTCCTATTCCAGGGATACTGGTAAGTAAACTTAGTTGCTGTTGCTGCTCCTGTTTGACAAGCGCAAGTAGACGCTCTTCAATACTCTTGACCTCTTTGTTTAAGTGCTTGAGATCGCGCTGTAAAGACTTATAAACATACTTAGAGGGAAGGCCCAAAGACTCTTCTCCGTGAAGTTTATTCTTTGTAGCCGTACGCTTCTTAAGATAACTATCCATAAGTCCGAAGAGTTGCAAGCACTCTGCCTGTACCTCTGTAAGAGAATTATACTGTGGAACTTCATTGGACAACCCATAATGACAGATAGCCTTGGCATCGCTTTTATCTGTCTTTACTTTGGCCAGTTTCATCTGGAGAAAACGCTTGACTGACAAAGGGTTTACTACCGATACCGGTATACTGCTTTTGTAAAGAAACTGTGCAAGTCGATAGTGGTAATACCCAGTGGCTTCCATCACTACAAGGCTATCTTGAGATAATGACTTTAGAAATTGTTTAAAGCCGGAAGTGTCATTCTTAAATTGAGAATAACCACAAACACTACTATAAACATCAAAGACATCCTTACTGATGTCAATTCCAAAAGTTTCTTTATATTTATTCATAAGAACTGATTTATGAAAGAGCATACTACCTTTTGCACAACAACTTGAAAACGAGGTCTGGCCTCATAGAACTGAACGTGTTTGAAGTAGTTAAAGAGAGGGGATTATCATTGTTGACGAAGTCTAACGCTTCCACGTATACCTTAACCTTAATCCTCTCTTTGTTCTTTCTGATTTATACTATAAAATTAATGAACATCAAACTTAAGATGTATAACAACAATTGCGGCTTTGGGTCCTGCGGACACAACCGCGCAGGCATAAAAGTCAGTAATTTTAGCTATCTTAGTTTTCAACCAATCCGCAACTGATTGTTATATAAATCCATTGGAATTCATATAACCTAAACATTTTGAAAAAATCATTACTCATTTTAATTTATCTTTTTACTACAATAAACTTTGCCCAAAACTTTGTGGATTTAAATTGTGAAACTGGATTTAAAAAAGTCAGACTGAAATTAAATCCAAGCCTAAAGTTGACTATAAACTAATCTATTCTCAAAAAATATACGGAGCAGAAAGCTTTGAATTCAGCGAAGGAATTATCGTAGTTAAAGAAATTGACAATGAGATATCTCAAAACGAAATTGCCCAAATTATCGCTAGAATTGGAGCGGAAAATAATCTGACCAAAATAATTGCCTTAAGGAATTGTGATGTAGGAAGACTCTATCTTCGACAAAATGAATTATCATCTGAACAAAAAGATTATTTAAGTCAAAGTGTAATTGCAGAAATAAATATTGATTTACTTAAATCCTTATCAAGAAAGGAGAAAAAAACAACATAAGAAAAAACGTGATTTAATTGAATCTGTATCCAAAGAATCCTGTAAAAAAATCGCTGAATTAGGAACTGATAAATTAACTATGGAAAGTTTTAATCAGATAGTTTCTGGCACATCTGCAAAATACGCTGAAAAAACAATGGAAATATACGAATTGCCATTTGAGCAAAGTGTAGATCAATTTTTAAATGATTTAATGAACTATCTATTGTTCAATTGTCAGTCAGTAAGAGAATTTGCGAATAATCAATGATAAAAAATACGTGTGCTAACACTGTATATAACAAATAGCTAGGTAATTTCTAAATCGTAAATTTTGGTATATTTGATAAGCCGCCAAATCTTTTGATTTGGCTTTTGAAAAGTAAAGATAAAATCAAAATGCAAAAGTTTTGGCTTGTTTTATGGCGGAAAATTAATAGCTAATTTCTACGCTACTTTTCATATACAAACACGTTGCTAGTAATTTAACAAAACGTCTAACAACCAATAAAATTAATGAAAAAATTAACTTTAATACTTTTTTTTCCTAATCACAAAATTGACTTTTGGACAAGAAAATGAAAACCGCCTAAACGGAATTGACCAAGAAATAGAAACTTTACTCAAATCATATAATGCAGTTGGGCTGTCTATTGCTATTGTAGAAAATAATAAAATAATTTATTCCAAAGGTTTTGGCTACAGAAATTTAGAAGATAAATTATTAACAACAGAAAATACGGTTTTTCAAATCGGTTCTGTAACAAAAGCATTTACAGCTTCACTTTTAGGCATTTTGGAAACAAATGACATAATTTGTTTAAAAGAAAAACCCTCTTCTTACATTTCTGAACTTCAATTTTATAATGACAAAATGAACGATTTAATAAAAATTGAAGATTTGTTATCACATAAAAGTGGTTTAGGAAGTCTTGACGGCTCGCTTATTTTGTTTCCAGAAAATGACAAACTAAAAACTATCAAACGTTTAAAATATCTAAAACCAAACGGAGAAATTAATGACAGTTGGATTTATAGTAATATGGGTTACACCATTGCAGGAGCAATTGTTGAGCAAGTAACCAGTAAAAGTTGGGATAATAATGTAAAAACTAAAATCTTTAGTCCTTTAAATATGAACCATTCTTTTACCGACTTAAAAGAAATGAAAAAAACAAATAATTTTTCTTTTGGTTACGGTATGTCAGATGGAAGAACCGAAAAAGTGCTTTACGAAGACTATTATTCGTACAGTCCAGCAGGTGCAATCAAAAGCACTTCCAACGATATGGCTAATTGGATAATGACTTGGTTAAACAATGGTCAATTTGACAAACAGCAAGTCATTCCAGAAAATTACATTAAAAACGCAACCAAAATTCATAATATTAGACCACAAGATGGTGCCGATTCTAACGTTTATTTATTTGGCGATGGTTTTGGTTGGCGAGTAGAATCTTTCAAAGGTCATTACAAAGTACATCACGGAGGAAATACTTCAGGATTTAGCTCTCAAGTTGTAATGTATCCAAATGAGAAATTAGGTATTGTAGTTTTGACAAATCAACATAGTTCTATTTTACCGTACATAATTGCAGATGTAATAACAAACAGAATGTTGGATTTATCAAAAACCGAATTGAATCAATATCCAGTGGTGGTTAATGGCATTAATAAAATTGACAGGGAAATTAAAGAATTAAATAAAGACAAGACTTCAACAAATAAATTATCCGAGTTTTGCGGTAAATATTCCAATAAAGGTTATGGCACATTTGAGATAATTCAAGAAAACAATTCTTTATATGTTGTATTTCCGACTTATAAATTTAGACTTGAACATCTTGAATATGACATTTTTGTAATGAAACAAATAAATGAAATTCCTCAAGTTATGAATCCAGAATTCGCTATGAATTTTTCGACTGATAGTAATGGAAATATTTCAGGACTAAAATAAAATTACAATCTGAACCCGTGGAATTTATAAAACAAACCGAGAAATAAAAACTACTGGCAACAATGGCTATAAGTAATTGCTTGTTCTCGTTTATTTCTGAAAATCCGCGAGGATTTTCAGTTTGGTGTGTACTTGCAAAATTAAATGCTAAACCACGCAACTACTCATGGCCGAGACCGTCGTGTGCCATTAAAAAACTCTAACAGTATATGGATGAACATTTTCTTAAATATTTTGAAGAGCAATTAACAATTAAAGAAATAGCGGCAAAAAAAATATTACTCAACGAAGGAGAAATGGCTAAGAATATGTTTTTTGTAGAAAAAGGGTGTTTAAGAACCTGGTTTCTTCGTGACGGAATAGAATTTACGTTTCAATTTGTATTCGAAAATCAGTTTATTTCTTCTTTTGAAAGCCTTTGGACTAACCAACCAAGTTTATACACTATTGAATCTTTGGAGTCATGTACATTAAAGGTAATTTCAAAAAAAGATTTTCAAATAATGTTTAACACCAATCCTATTGTAAGGGATGAATTTAACAACTATCTTATTGCGAGACTGTTTCACTATCAAAAGTTATTTGTTGCCAGAATAAGTGAAAAACCAGAAACAAGATATCTTCAATTAATAAAAACTCATCCGGAAATACTTAAACGAATTCCCCAACACTATATCGCATCCTATTTAGGGATAACACCGGTTTCTTTAAGCCGTATTCGCAATCGAATCATTTCTTAACAATTGTTATCAAGGATTTATTTTATTTCTAAGAGATTTGCCCCATAAATTTAAAATCAAATAAATATGGAAAAGAAAATCTTTGAAAAAGTATTTACCGAATTTTTAGAAAGTTCAGAAGTAAACGAAAAAAATATTGAAAAATTCTTTAGTAAGGATTATGTCCAGAATGCTGACGGGAAAAAACTAAACTACCAAGAGTTTATAAAGCACATGCATACGCTAAGGAAATCATTAAAGTATCTAAAGGTAAATATCAAGTCGATTGCACAAGATAATGATGTAATATTTACCAATCACTTGATACATGGAGAAACGAAAGATGAAAAATTGTTTTCCGTAGAAGTTATTGCCGAATTTAGAATTAAAAATGAAAAAATTTATTACTGCAATGAACTAACTCACATGATAGAGGGGGATGACGAAAATAGGGATTTAGGTTCACGAATTGATTAAAATTTTAAGCCATGGAGACACTAAAAAAATACCTCTAATACGGACATCGTTTGTCAAGTTAAATTTACATAGATGTAAAGCATGTTGGAGCTGCATTGGAGACTGCCCCAAAAATGTTTTTGGAAAAATTAATTTACTCTTTCACAAACACGTAATTATAAAATAAAGAAATGTGTATCGGTTGTTCGAAGTGTATAAAAGTTTATACTTTTGTTGTAATTGCTAAAATAGCATAAAAAAACGGCACACAACATTTTGTATAAGTAATGGCGGGTAAAGTGGTAAATATGAAAGTTCATTGCTCGCTCAAAGAGCGTAGCGGTTTGACAAGAAACTGCCACGAAATCTGCCACTACTCATACAAAAAACCGTTGCCATTAATACAAAATGACTATAAATTATCAACTTACAAACTCGGATTTTTTATAATATCAGCTGTATACTTCTTCAAAATCTGAATTACATAAAAAAAGACGATTTCGTTCAATAATAATAGTGCCAATCATTTATCTTCTTTTCGGGCTTTATTTTGCGAATAAAAATGGAAATAACAGAATTGGAATCGTGTTCGCTGGAATTGGAATTTTATGGTTTGCTTTTTATCCAATCTATTCTAAATGGAGATATAAAAAACATTTTCAAAAGCACGTTGAGGAAAATTATAAAAATCGGATTAACAAACCTGTAGAAATTGACTTTGATGAAAATTCCGTGAATGCCAAAGATTTTACATCTGAAAGCAAAATAAACAGAACTGAACTCAAAGAATTGATTGAAGCACAAAACCATTTCTTTATAAAATTGACAACTGATTTATCACTCATTATTCCAAAACACTCGATTGCAAATCAAGCAGAATTAGAAAAACGTGTGACTGAATTAGGAGCTGAATATGTTGACGAACTGAATTGGAAATGGAAATAAAAAGTACTAATGGCAACAATGGTAGCTGTTGCACAATTCCCAAATAACCGAAATAGATCAATTATACAAGTCGCTCTAAAGCGGCTTTCTTGTTTTTAGTTAAGAACTACAAGGGATTCTTTTATTTTTTAAAAAATGGTTCTATCTAAGCTTCAAATTATAAATGAGTGTTCTTCTTATCCTAAAAATAACAAGAAATATTGTGTTTGTATATATAACAACTTGTATGTAATTAGAAAGATCCTAAATAAAAAATTGTATAAAATTTATTATCGATACAACCATTTACTGAATTTTTACTTCTATTATATAAAATCATTAAAAAGAAAAATGAATAAAAACTTTATAATTATTTGTTTACTCTGTTCATGTATAAATCTAACAGCTCAAAATATAGTAATAGAAGGAGTAATAAAAGATTCGGAACGAAAAGAAGCATTGCCTTATGCCAACATTTTTTTACAGGAAAATTATTTTGGAACAGTAAGCAATCAAAATGAACAATTTAAAATTATCATTCCAGAAGAAAAAAGAAATGATAGTTTAGTCATATCATTTATTGGCTACAAAACACAAACACTTAGTATCTCAAAAATTAAAAATCCTTTAAAGGTATTTTTAAAAGCAGACCTAGTGCCCCTTAATGAAGTAATAATTACTGGATATACAGCAGAATCAATAATTAAAAAGGCAATAAAAAAAATACCAAGTAACAACTTTTCTAAACCTTATAAATTCACAGGTTTTTACAGAGTTACCTCTAAAAAAGACCATAGTTATATTCATTTATCTGAAGCTGTTTTTGAAATTTATCAATCGAAAATTGATAAACCCAAAGAGCAATTTAAGTTAGAAAAGATGCGTGCCATAAAAGATGAAAAAGCTTCTCAAGGAATCGAACTAGGTTTACAGCCAAAAATTATTTTTGATTTTGACATTGTCAATAATTTAGATGCTATAGACCTATTAAACAAGAAGGGATTGAGACAACATATCTTCAAAATTGAAGGAACAGAATTAATCAATGGAAAAGAAACCTATAAAATTTCTTTTGACCAAAAAGACATCAAAAAAGCAGGTTACAAAGGTTATATGCTAATTGATAAAGAAACTCTTGCCTTTGTCTATTTTGATTATGGCTTAAGTCCAAAAGGTGTTTCTTATTACAAATTTGGAGATGTAGCAGCAAGAGCACTAATGAAAATTGTAGGAGTAAAGATTGATATTAGTAAAAACAATTATAAAATTTCATATAAAAAAATCAAAAATAAATATTACTTAAATAATGTCGGTAATGATGCTACTCTAACTTTTAAAAGTAAAAGACAACATTTTAATTTCAGTACAGATACAAGAGTAGATTATTTGGTGACAAAAATTGAAAATGATAGTGTTTTTCCTTTCTCAAATGATGAAACATTGGGAAAGAGGAAATTGATAGAGGAACAAAACTCAATTTATGATACTAAATTTTGGGAGGATTATACCATTATTCTTCCGATAAATGATTTTAATGAAATTGCAAAAAAAATTAGAAGCGAACAATAAAGCAAATGATTTCAGGGTTGAGATTGAGAACAAAATTGATAAACTACCAAAAGATAAAACGATTAGAATAGACTCTATCCTATCTTTTTATAACAAAAAAGACTTGTTTAACGGCAATACATTGATTTCTTATGAAGGACAAACCATTTTGCAAAAAAGTTACAATAACGATTTGACAAGTAATACTATAAATTCTCAATTCAGAATTGGTTCGTTAAGCAACAAAACGTTTACTTCAATGATAATTGCACAACTAGAAGATGAAAACAAATTAAGTTATAATGATAGAATTGAAAAATATTTACCAAACTATCCAAATGGAAAAGTTACTATAAGCCACCAATCCGGAATTCCTAATTTTTTATCTAACAAATCATACTTGCCGCAAATATTAACAAATAAATATTCCATTGAGGAAGTCGTAACTCTATTTTGTAGTGATATCCTAGAATTTGAACCAGGAAGCAAGTTTGAATATTCTAACTCCAATTTTGTTATCCTGAGTTTGATAGCAGAAAAAATAATTGGAAAAGATTATAAAGAAATTTTGAACCAGTATATTTTTAACCCTCTAGATATGAAAAATACATATTTTGGAGAAAGTATTGATAAAAAAGCTCTCGTAACTGGTTTTATGTATGGAAATCATGAAATAAAATACGATGCTCAAAATGCGGGGGGAGCAGGTGGAATTACTTCCACAACTTCAGACTTATTGAAATGGAGTAATTCCTTTAATGAGGAACAGCTTCTTCCTTAATCAAAATTAGAAAATTTATTTGAACCAAGAGCTAAATATACTGATTGGGATCGTACTATGGATATGGTTGGATGATAGACAGATATATGTTTTAATCCTCAAAAAAACACAAAATAACTTATCATCCTGGAACCGATTTTGGGTTTTACTCAATGTTCGTAAAATAACCTGATTCAGGAATTACCATTATATTATTGAATAATACTGGAGAATTCCCAAGGTTTGAAATAACTGAGCTAATTTTAAAACGCACTGAATAAATAACTTTGCCTAACACCACCAGTAGGCTTTGCACAACTCCTGGATAATTGCAAGATATCAACTATAGAAGTCGCTTTAGAGCGACTTTCTTGTTTTTTGGTACAAGCACATCAAACTACCCAAAAAAATAGATCTTACCTCTTCTATTAAGCTATACATTTCTTATTACACTTATATTAAATAGTGTTAAAAATGTTAAAGTTTGCCTAGAAAATTCGTTGATGGGAAAAAGTATGCAATTTTTTAAACAAGAAAGGCTCCCCGAAAGGGGAGCCTTGTTATTCCTGTGATCGCGACAGGATTCGAACCTGTGACCGTCTGCTTAGAAGGCAGATGCTCTATCCAACTGAGCTACGCGACCGTTTTTGCGGTTGCAAATATAATTTCTTTTTATGATAATTCAAGCCTTTTCTCGGAAAAAAAATAAATTATTTTTTTGATATTTGATAATCAGTGTTATATGTTAGTAAAATATTATAGATATAATCTCATTTCAATATAAGAAAAAGAAAATTTAGTCTGTTCTTTAGAATTTATTTATTTTTAAACTTACTTTGAGAGCATTATCATATTAATAAATAACGATCCGATGTTAAATTATCCTATAAAGTTTGAACCAATATTGAAAGAAAAAATTTGGGGAGGCGAAAAATTACATACTATTTTAAATAAAGATTCTAACAGTGAAAATCTTGGTGAAAGTTGGGAGATCTCTGGAGTTAAAGGAGATATATCAGTAGTCGAAAACGGATCTTTAAAAGGAAAAACCTTAAACGAACTTTTAGAGGAATATAAGGGTAAGTTTGTTGGGGAATCTATTTACGCAAATTTTGGAAACGACTTTCCTCTTTTAATAAAATTTATTGATGCTAAAACAGCTTTATCAGTTCAATTGCATCCACATGATAATTTAGCTAAAGAAAGACATAATAGCTTTGGAAAAACAGAAATGTGGTATATTATGCAAGCCGATGCTAATGCCGATATCAATATAGGTTTTAAAGAAACAATTTCTAAAGAAGACTATATAAAGCATTTAGAAAAAGGAAAAATTGTAGATGTTTTAAATTTTGAAACGGTAAAAAAAGGAGATAGTTTTTTTATAAATACCGGTAAAGTTCATGCCATTGGAGCAGGAGTACTTCTAGCTGAAATTCAACAAACCTCAGATATTACATATCGAATTTATGATTGGGATCGTTTAGATTCCGAAGGAAATTCTAGAGAGTTACATACCGCTTTAGCTATCGATGCGATAGATTTTGAAAAGAGAGATGATTTTAAAATGGAATATGATAAAATTCCTAATACATCTTCTAATATTGCAAATTGTGATTATTTTACAACCAATTACTTACCAGTTTCTGGGAGGGTCACAAAAGATTATTCAGCTGTAGACAGTTTTATAATTTATATGTGTGTGAGTGGAGCGGCAACAATTTCAATAGACGGTAACGAAGAAGAAATAAAACAAGGGCAAACTATATTGATTCCTGCTGAGAATGATAAAGTATCTA
The DNA here is from genome assembly GCF_048269745.1 of Zunongwangia sp. NCBI lineage: Bacteria > Pseudomonadati > Bacteroidota > Flavobacteriia > Flavobacteriales > Flavobacteriaceae > Zunongwangia > Zunongwangia sp. The sequence goes on from NZ_JBLXIB010000013.1 coordinate 9,564, forward strand.
TTGTTTCAAATAATGCAGAATTGTTAGAAGTTAGTGTTAGATCTTAATAAATTACTCTAGCAAAAATACAAAGCCGATTGTATACAATCGGCTTTGTATTTTAAATATGAAATACTTCAGGATATACTACCATACCCGAAATATGTTGAGCAGCGTTTGGCGTTAATTCTTTAAGCATGAAATTCTTTGCAGGAACCTCAAACGGTGCTTGAATATCAAATTTATTAGCTTGTTCATATCCAAACCTAGGGTAGTATTCTTCATGTCCCAGAACAATTACTAATTCATAGTCGAGGTTTTTAGCTTTTTTATGTACTATAGATAATAATTTAGAGCCAATTCCTTTTTGCTGAAAATTAGGCAAAACTGCAATTGGAGCAAGTGCTAATGCTGGAAATTTATCTTTATCGTTTTGAATGGTTATCCGAATTAATAATACATACCCAACAATTTTGTGATCGTATTCGGCTACTAATGATAATTGAGGAAGAAAATAGGATGATTTCCGAAGCCGATTTACCAGAAAATGCTCTTGATGGTCACTATTTGATTCCTGTAAAAAAGTCTCTCTAATCAACTCAAAAACTTCTTGATGATCTTCCGGTTTTTCTTGTCTAATCTTTATTTCCATAGGCGCTAAAATATTAGCAATGTAACTAATTTATAGATTTCTTAAAGGCAAATTTCTCTTAATTATTAGTAAGTATAGAATTAATTAGAAATGATGAATTTCAATCCATTTTTATTTGAAATTTAGAGTATAAATAGCACATAATTGCTATTTTTTAATTTTATTCAATACAGAAAATTAATTGTTCCGACAGCCATTTTGGATCTTCAATGGGCATTAGATGTCCTAGGTTTTTAGTTTCTATGATTTTTTTGAAAGTTAAATTTGGTAAAATTTTTTCGTAAACCATAGCTGTAGTAATGGTAGAATTGTCTTCAGAATGAATTAAAGAAATGGGACGTTGAAGTGTATCTGATTCTTGTTTAATAGAATACTTCATTCCCACTGCCAAGTAGTATCATCAATTTATAATTGGCTTTGTATTGCAAAATTTTTCTGTTCTGCCGAAATAGTCTTTACCACACTGTTTTCTACTGTGTGTTTAGCTTCTTTTTTTTCTTGGAGGGGAAGGAGCAACTAAAACCAATTGATCTATAAGCTTATTTTTATCAAGAAATGCGGTAAACAGTGCAATTTTCCTACTCATAGAATGACCTATTAACACATAGCTTTTTAGCTTATTTTCTGAAATATAGTTGTGTACAAAGCCTGCCATTTTTTCAATGCTTGGCTTTTCAAAAGTAGCTTTTATCTCTAAATACGGGAAGATTAAGGGAATGAGACTCAATATTTTCAGGTAAATAGGGGAGTAGCCATTGCCATGAGCTTTTGTTTCCCAAAAAATAATGAAGAAATATAAGGTTGGTTTTCATTTCTTTAAATAAGGTAATAAAGAAATTTGATTATAGAATAACATCTGTAGTTTTTAGTTAATATTTAATAATAAAAAAAGCGCAGCTATTTCCTAAGGAAAACATTTCCTGAAAATAGCTGCGCAGCAACATGAGTGGGGAATTTATTCTTGAGTAATAACCTTCCAAGTGTCTGTTCTAAAAGTACCCAAAGGTATTTTTTTAGAATTTATTATACTGAATTTGGGATTGTCTGCCCAAGCATAACGTACAGCTACCGGATTTTTTATTGTTTTTGAATATACTTTTATTTTATTTTTATCAATAATTTCGGCTTGTGCCCAAACAAACTTCTTATCGGATCCGGCTATGGCAAATCCTTCAATTTGTTTAGCATTTTTAGTTAACTGTAAACCATTACCAGCATTTTTAAAGATTAATATGATAGCATTTTTTTCGACTTTATAAGACGATAATAATGGGCTATCACTAATAATGTTTCTTTGATGATAAACTTTTGAAAATGCAAGATCAGCTAACCGATTTGCTATTAGGGCTTTTTTGGTAGGATGTATATTTTTAGCCTCTCCTAAGCCTAAAGTAGTAACCATTCCTGTATTTGCTAATTGTAAAGCTTTGGTTTGAGATTCTCTTAAAACAGCCCATTTTTCATCTTGTACAGGATCTATTTGTGCTTTGCGGTAATTTGGTAACTGAACAAATAAAAATGGAAGATAACCTTGTTTCCAATTAATTCGCCAATCGGTAATCATCATCGGGAATAAATCTCGATAGTTATAAGCGTTGTCTTCATTGCTTTCTCCTTGATACCATATAAAACCTTTAATTCCGTAAGAAGCAATAGGAGCTATCATTCCATTATACAGGACTGAAGGATATTGTTGGTAATTTTTTAAAGTAGGTATTGTTGGTTCAAGATCTTTTTTAAAATCCCATTCTCCGGTTATAGCAATTTTTTTAGAATTATAAGAAAGGTAGATTTCTTTTGCAGGAGGTAGAAGTCCGCCACCATCCCATAAAGCAGCAATCCGCAGGGTAATATCATTTTCACCATCTTTTAGCATATCGCTTCCCACTTTATAATGGTGGTTAGGATTAACATTCCATATATTTTTAGCAATTTTTTTTCCATTTACATAAACCGAATAATTCAATTCTGGATGGCCTAAATATATATTAAGACTGTTATTGGTCTTTTTTTTTAGGTCAAATTTTTTTTTTAACCAAATTATTCCTTCATAACTCTCTTTTTCCCAATCATTAATATTCCCAGGAACTTGTACTTTTTTCCAATTAGAGGTATCGTATTCAGGATTTGGAATTATAGTGTCTAATCCATTTTTTCGGTTGTAAACAATATCCCAAAACTTTTTTAAACGAATACTATCTTGTTTAAGATTAGCTATTCCTAAATCTTTATTTTTGGATACTTTTTCTCGAGTTAGATTGCTAGATTTAAGCATGTTTTCACTTGTCCAAGCTTCAACAGGAGTCCCGCCCCAGGTACTTTCAATAATTCCTATAGGTATATCTTCTTTTTCTTGAATTTGTTTTGCAAAATTGTAAGCTATTGCAGAGAAGTTTTTAATAGCTTTAGAATTGCTTATAAACCATTTGGTTTCAGCAATAGAATCATTTATTTCAAAATTAACCTGATGCGGTACTTGGAACAATCGTAATTTAGCGTTGTATGCGTTAGCTAAAGTTTCTTCAGCTTTATCGGTTTGCTTTACTTTAAATTCCATATTTGATTGCCCGGATGCAAACCAAACATCCCCAATTAAAATATCTGTAAATTCAATAGCAGATTTAGCATTTTTTATTTGTAAAGTAAATGGTCCACCAGCTTTACTAGATGGAAGATAAATTTTCCAATTTCCATTACTTGTTACCTGAGTTTTAAAGTGCTGTTCTTTAAACTGCAAGTTTACGGTACTATTTGGAACCGCTTTTCCCCAAATAGGAATGGGTTTATTTCGCTGTAATACCATGTGGTTATTAAATACAGAAGGTAGTTTAAGTTGTGCTATACTAGTAAATGAAAAAGCAAGAAAGAATATGAAAAAAAAATATTTTTTCATCAGTTTAAAATTGAATTAATAAGGCTAATTTAATACAAAAATAAAGCAGCTTATAGTCATAATGAAAATATTTAAACTCTTTTTTAAAAAAGAAATATCATCAGAAAAAACAATAGATAAAATTATAGATTTTGCGATAACATGTTGTTAATTTTACCTCAATTTGGTACTATTTTACCTATAATTATTTAAAATATTGTTTTTTGTTAAGATATTTTACAACTTTACAGTAAACCTACCCCATTTATGAGTAAAACGATTTATCCCTTTATTTTTATAGTCTTAATTAGTGTAGCGGTTAATGCTCAAAAACAATTTACTCATGCCGATACACTTAGAGGAAGTATTACTCCTGAAAGAGCCTGGTGGGACGTGATGCGTTATGACATTTCAGTAAAACCAGATTTTGATAAAAAATATACTTCAGGATTTAATAAGATCAGCTATAAAGTAGTTCAGCAAGACCATCCTAATGTGATGCAAATTGATCTTCAGCAACCTTTAGTGATCGATAGTATCATTTATGATAAAAAGCAATCCTTAAGTTTTAGTAGAGAAGGGGATGTGTATCACGTAAAAACGCCTCCTCAAAAAATAGAATCTGAGCATGAAGTGAAAATTTATTTTAGTGGAAAACCACACGAGGCGATTCGAGCACCCTGGGATGGTGGGTGGACTTTTGCCAAAGATGAAAAAGGTAGACCTTGGATGACGGTGACCTGTCAAGGGTTAGGCGCTTCTATCTGGTATCCTAATAAAGATCACCAAAGTGACGAGCCAGATCATGGAGCTTCCTTAACAATGCGAGTACCAAAGGACTTAATGGCGGTGGCAAATGGCCGAATGCTAAATAAAACCGAACATAAAGATGGTACGGTTTCTTATAAATGGTGTGTCGAAAATCCAATAAGCAATTATACCATTATACCGTATATAGGATATTATAAAAATTTCTCTGAAGTGTACACCGGGATAAAAGGCGATTTAGACCTTAATTACTGGGTGTTGGATTATAATTTAGAGAAAGCCAAAGATTATATGCCGACTGAAGTTCATAATCTTTTAAATGCTTTTGAATATTGGTTTGGACCATATCCCTTCTATGAAGATGGTTACAAATTGGTAGAGACAGAACATACCGGGATGGAGCATCAATCTAATGTCTCTTACGGAAACTGGTATGCCGGTGGTTATCGCGGCAGGGATCTATCGGGCACGGGTCTTGGTTTAACCTGGGATTTTATCATTATCCATGAAAGTGGTCACGAGTGGTTCGGCAATAATATTACCACTAACGATTTGGCCGATATGTATATTCATGAGAGTTTTACCAATTATAGCGAAACCCTGTTCCTGGATTATGTGTATGGCGAAGAAGCTGCGAACGATTATAACTACGGTACAAGAGCAGGAATCAAAAATGACAAACCGATTATCCCTGCCTATGATGTTAATGCGCAGGGGAGTGGTGATATGTACCCAAAAGGAGGAAATATGCTACACAGCATTCGGCATAGTATGGACGATGATAAATTATTCAAGAATGTTCTTACTGGTTTAAATATTACTTTTCATAACCAAACGGTAGACGGTTCAGAAATTCTGGAATATATTTCAGAGAAATCAGGTTACGATTATTCGAAAGTTTTTGAGCAATATTTAACCACAACAAAAATTCCGAAACTTCAGCTATATATAGATGCACCGAATAGCAAAATGTTTTATAAATATACCAATATCGTAGATGGTTTTAATTTACCATTGGTGCTAAAAGGCGACGAAGAAAAAATAAAGATTATCCCTTCATCAGAATGGCAAAGTGTAGATATTCATCATAAAAATCAGTATTTATTTACACCCTGGAGGATAGAGCGTATGTATTATATAGATGTAGAATTACTCGATAATCGAGATTAAATATTCAGGTCCCGATCCCCATAGCTGTAGGGATTGGGATGCCTAGAATTAGGATATAATTTTTCTGATAAATACCCAATGGGTTTGAACAGAAATAGTTAACTAAAAAATGTAAGAATAGATGTTTTCAAAAGAAACGTATGTAGCGCGAAGAGAGAGCTTAAAGAAAAAAATGGGATCCGGACTCTTAATATTCCCTGGGAATAAGGAAACCGGAATGAATTATAAAGACAATTGGTATCCCTTTAGGCAGGATAGTACCTTTTTATATTACTTCGGAATTAACCTTCCCGATCTTTATGTACTTATCGATTTAGATAATGATAAAGAGATACTTTTTGGAGATGACCTTACTCCTGAAGATTTTGTTTGGGTTGGAGCAGTAGAACCTTTATCGACATATGCTGAAAAATCTGGTATTGCTGAAGTACAGCCAATGTCAAGATTGGAAGCTTATATTAAAAATGCACAGCAAAAAGCTCAGCCTTTGCATTATTTGCCTCCGTATAGAAATAAAGTAACGATCGAGATCAGTAATCTTACCGGAATTCCGGTGAACGAAGTTGAAGCTAAAAAGTCGACTGAATTTACCAAAGCAGTCATCGCACAACGTTCTATAAAGTCTGCTGAAGAAATTAAAGAAATTCATAAAGCGGTAAACATTACTGCTGCCATGCATCGTCATGCGATTAAATGGACAAAACACGGCATTACCGAAAAACAAATTGCGGGTGAATTACAAGCTATTGCTGTTGCCGGTGGCGGGAATATTTCGTTTCCAATAATTCTAACCAAAAACGGCCAATATCTGCATAATCATGCTACACAGGCGGTGGTAGAAAACGGAGATATTGTTTTATGTGACTGTGGAGCTGAGACGGCTATGAATTATGCGGGAGATATGACACGTTCTTTTCCGGTAGCCGAACGATTTACAGCTATTCAGCGAGAAGTTTATTCGATCGTTTTAGATGCTCACGAAAGCGCAGCCGCAGCATTAAAACCCGGTTATCGTTTTAAAGATGCCCATTTATTGGCGTGTAGCCGAATTGTAGAAGGCTTAAAAGGTCTTGGTTTAATGAAGGGCGATACACAGGAGGCTGTAAATGCCGGTGCACACACTTTATTTTTTCAATGTGGTTTAGGCCATTTTATGGGAATGGATGTTCACGATATGGAAAACTTTGGCGAGCAGTTGGTCGGGTATACTGATGATCTTAAAAAGAGTACCGAATTTGGTTTGAAATCTCTGCGATTAGGTAAAGCACTGGAAGAAGGGAATGTACTTACTGTAGAGCCCGGAATTTATTTTAATCCGTTTTTAATCGATTCCTGGAAAGCACAGGGTAAATACACTGATTTTGTGAATTATGACGAAGTTGAAAAGTTTAAAAGTTTTGGTGGTATGCGTGTAGAAGAAGACTTTTTAATTACGGCAAATGGTAAAGAACTGCTGGGAGATCCTCTCGCAAAAACAATACAAGAAATAGAAGAACTTAAAAACTCATAACTATAGAAAATCTGAAAATGCTATGAACCACTTTCTCTCCTTTAAATTTCTCCACTATTTTAGCCTTTTGTTCATAGCATTTTCTTTTTCATTACAAGCCCAGGAATATCCTGAGTGGCAGCGTTTAGATATTTTATCTGTAAATACCGAAGATCCAAGGGCTCATTTTCATATTTATGATTCAGAAGCTGATGCGTTGACCGGCGAATACCAAAAATCTGGAAACTATAAAAGTTTAAACGGAAGCTGGAAATTTCATTTTGCGGCGGTTCCTGAAAAAAGACCGGTAGATTTTTATAAAACCGATTTTGATGTAAAAGCCTGGGATGATATCCAAGTTCCCGGCGATTGGCAATTGCAGGGATACGATTTTCCGTTATATGTGAGTTCAGGTTTCACCTTTAAAATTAATCCGCCATTTGTAGACACTACCTATAATCCGGTTGGATCGTATAAACGAACTTTTAATATATCACATGATGATTTTAATGATGATAAAGATTTTTATCTTCATTTTGGAGCGGTAAACAGTGCTTTTTATGTTTGGGTAAATGGTGAGAAAGTTGGTTATAAAGAAGGAACCAAAACACCATCAGAATTTAAAATTACTCAATATTTAAAACCGGGAGAAAATAGTATTGCGGTTGAAGTATATCGTTGGTCTTCTGCTAGTTATTTAGAAGATCAGGATTTTTGGCGATTAAGCGGAATTGAGCGTGATGTTTATATCTATAAAACGCCCAAATCTAGAATCAAAGACTTTTTTGTGACTCCGGGATTGGATAAAAATTACGATAAAGGAATTCTTAATGGATATGCGGTTATTGATGCAGAAAGTTCCCGTAAAAATCTTCAGATTAATTTAAAAATCTGGGATAATGGGAAGGTAATTTCAGAAATAAGCAAACCAATTGCTGACGCTAAAAATGATACGTTAAACTTTCAAATTTCAGATTTAAATATTAAACAGTGGTCGGCCGAGACACCAAATCTTTATTCTTTAAGTTTAAGCCTGAAGGATGGAGATAAAACGCTAATGGCCACTTCAGCAAAAATAGGTTTTAGAACTTCAGAAATTAAAGGCGGACAACTTTTGGTAAATGGGAAACCGATTTTACTTAAAGGAGTGAATAGACATGAGCATGACCAATACGCAGGCCACGTGATCTCGCATGAATCCATGCTTCAGGATATTAAACTTTTTAAAGAATATAACATCAATGCCGTTCGAAACTCGCATTATCCTGCCGATCCATATTGGTACGAGCTATGTGATAAATATGGCATTTATATGATCGATGAGGCGAATCTTGAAAGTCATGGCTTTGGTTATGATGAGGATAAAACCCCGGCAAATAAACCAGAGTTTGAGAAAATGCATCACGATCGTATCGCCAGAATGATGCAAACTAATAAAAATCATCCTTCGATTATTATCTGGTCTATGGGGAACGAAGCAGGTGATGGCCCGGCATTCATAAAAAATTATCACTGGTTAAAGAAAAACGATCCTAGCCGCCCGGTGCAATATGAACGAGCCGAGCGTGGTAAAAGTTTCCAGGAACCACATACCGATATCATTCCTTGGATGTATGCCAGCGTTGATTATATAAAAAATAACTACCTGGGGAACTATCCAGATCGCCCGTTTATTTGGTGCGAATATGCGCATGGTATGGGGAACAGTACCGGTGATCTTGTAGATCTTTGGGATTTTGTATACGAAAATCCACAAATCCAGGGCGGATTTATTTGGGACTGGATCGACCAGGGATTTGTAAAAACTGATGAAACTGGAGAGGAATATTGGGCTTATGGCGGGGATTTTGGACCAGATCGCTATAGGCATGATGCTAATTTTGTGATTAATGGATTAGTAAATCCAGATCGTACGCCACATCCTGCACTTTACGAAGTAAAAGATGTTTATCAAAATGTAGCTATTAAGTTAAAAGACAAGCAGGCAGGAAATTTCACCTTTGAAATTGAGAATCGTTTCTTTTTTACCAATTTAAATGAATACGAAATCTTTTACGATTTAATAAAAGACGGACAATTTGTTGAGGGTAGCGGTCCTATGACAATCGATTTGGCACCTCAGAAAAAGACATTTCAAATCCAGGCGTTTAAACTAGAAAAGGGAGCAGAGTATTTTATAAATTTCTATGTAAAAACTAAGAATATTGGTGTTGTACTTGCTAACGGTTATGTAATTGCCAAAAATCAAATTCAGCTTCAGGAAGGAAGTGAGGTGAAATTACCGGTTGTAGCTTCAGAGAAGCTGAAAACAAAAAATAAGGGCGAAAATCTTATAATTTCGAATATCAATGTTGAGGTTGTTTTTGATAAGAAAACGGGCGTACTTTTAGCATATAATTTTAAAGGGAAAGACCTGATCAAAAAAGGACCTCAACCAGATTTTTGGCGGGCTCCTACAGATAATGACTTCGGAAACAACTTTCAGAAACGGGCAAGAGCCTGGAAAGAAGCAACGGATAATCCTCAATTAATGGATTTCACTTCTGAAAAAAAGGATGGTTATGTTGAAGTAAAAACGAATTATCAGTTAGATTCGGTTTCTTCTAATCTCAACATTACCTATAAAATTTACGCAAACGGACGTATTGAAGTCAGCAATAACTTTGAATTTAACGGCGATACAGAAAAGCTAACTTCCTTGCCGAGATTCGGTAACTCCATGATACTTCCGTTAGCCTACGACAATGTAGAATGGTATGGTCGCGGGCCTTACGAGAATTATTGGGATCGTAAAACTTCTGCTTTTGTAGGGATTTACAATTCGAGTGTAGAGGATTTATACGTACCCTACATTCGCCCACAGGAAAATGGCTATCGTACTGATAATCGCTGGGTAAAACTTACGGATAATGAAGGAAACGGAATCAAATTCAGCGGAATGCCTTTCATTTCTTTTAGTGCATTAAGAAATCCAACTTCAGATTTTGATCCGGGCATTGAAAAAGCACAACGGCATACCACCGATATCAAAGCTAAAGATGCGATTTATCTAAATATTGATTATAGACAAATGGGTGTTGGTGGAGATAATAGTTGGGGTGCAAAAACCTGGGAAAAATACCAGCTCAAACCTAAAAATTATAGCTATACCTATTTTATAGAACCGATTTTTATTGGCGAGTAGGCAGTAATTAGAATTGAGTATTGAGAAGTTAGATTTTAGATCGTTTCGCTGTAAGCCCATAGTAAATAAATTAGAGATTTTATGATGCATGTTGAATGTTGATTTTTTTTTTGTCATTTCGAGCGTAATGAAATGAAGTCGAGAAATCTTTTAAAGAGTTAGAGTATTGAATAATCTAATGAGCTAGAAAAACCTTAATTAATAAAGATCACTCCACTACGGTCGGGATGATGTTAGAGACTCAATAAAACTATAAATATCAAACTAATAGCTAAAAACCTAAATTAGAATCATAAAAATGGCTAAAAATTCCCTTTTAAGAATAGCGATACTGTTTTTCTTTTCATCTTCAATAATTGCGCAAGAAGCCCCTGAACTTTTAAGCTTAGAACGTATTTATTCTTCTTCAGAATTTAGTAGCGATTACCAACGTCCTATTTTCTGGATAGAAAATGGTAATGCTTTTGTAAGTATCGAAAAAGATTATTCGGGTAATGATGAGCTTATTCGTTACGAGAGTAAAAATCATCAATCAAATATATACTTGGCGGCTCAACATCTTGCTGTAAATGGTAAAAACCTGGCAATAGAGGATTTTTCGTTATCGCCGGATGGTAGTAAGGTGCTTATTTTTACCAATTCCAGTAGGGTTTGGCGCTCCAATACCAAAGGTGATTTTTGGGTTTATGATTTTGATACTAAAGAATTAAAACAACTAGGAAAAGATTTTCCATCCTCATCGTTGATGTTTGCTAAATTTTCTGAAGATAATCAGTTTGTGGCCTATGTGCAAGATTTCAATATTTATAAAGAAAGTTTTAAAACGGGAGAAATTACTCAGTTAACCAAAGATGGTACCGGGGACATTATCAATGGAACTTTTGATTGGGTGTATGAAGAAGAGTTTGGAATGCGAGATGGATTTACTTGGAGTCCCGATGCTTCCAAAATTGCATTCTGGCAATTGGATGCTTCAGACATTGGTACTTTTTACATGATTAATAATACAGATTCGGTATATTCACAACCCATAGCGCTTCAGTATCCAAAAGCGGGATACAATCCTTCTTCAGCAAAAGTCGGAATTGTAGATACAAAAACTTCCGAAGTAAAATGGATTCCGATGCCAGGTGATCCTGTTCAGCATTATTTACCGGCAATGCAATGGCTTAGTGAAGATTTACTGCTTATTCAGCAAATGAATAGGAAACAAAACCAACTCAATATTTTCACTTATAAGCCTTCAACAGCAGAATTGAAAAAAGTCTATACAGAAACTGAAGATACTTGGGTGGATTTGCGTTATCCGGATATTTCGTCTAATCAATGGGGGAATAATGATCAGTTAATCGTAGATAATGGAAAGGCATTTTTACGAATGACAGAAAATGATGGTTGGCGCCATATTTACAAAGTTGATTTAGCTTCTGGCGAAAAAACACTATTAACGCCAGGGGATTATGATGTAGCGACCTATTATCAAACCGATGATAAAAATTTATATATCGTAGCCTCACCAGATAATGCCACGCAGCGCTATTTGTACCGTGTGCCTTTAAATGGAAGCGGAAAGTTAACCAGAATAACTCCGCAGCAATTCGAAGGTGTAAATACCTACGATGTTTCGCCTAACGGAAAATATGCCATTCATAAATTCACTAATGTGAGCACACCAAATACAGTTAGTTTGGTGAGCCTGCCAAAGCATAAATCAGTAGAAACGTTAGTAGATAATAAACGATTAAAAAGTAAACTAACTTCTTTAGCATTGCCGGAAACGACTTTTTTCAAAGTAAAAGCTGATAACGGAATTGAAATGGATGCCAGAATGACCAAACCTTTAAATTTTGATGCAAGGAAAAAATACCCGGTACTTTTTCATGTGTATGGTGAGCCCTGGGGCGTTGTTGCCACCGATCAATGGGTTGGATTATATGAATTATTTATGGCGCAGCAAGGATTTGTGGTGATAAGTATAGATAATCGAGGAACACCAACGTTAAAAGGTAGCGATTGGCGAAAAAGTATTTATCAAAAGGTGGGAGTGATTAATACGAACGATCAGGCTGCAGCAGCAAAAAAAGTATTGGCAACTTATGATTTCTTAGATAGAGACCGAGTAAATGTTTGGGGATGGAGTGGTGGAGGCTCCATGACGCAAAATTTATTGTTTAGATATCCTGATGTGTACCAAACAGGTGTTGCGGTTGCCGGTGTTGCAAATCAGTTATTCTACGATAATATTTACCAGGAGCGTTATATGGGATTGCCCAGTGAAGATAAAGAGAAGTTTATCGAAGGTTCGCCGGTAACCTATGCGAAAAATCTGGAAGGAAACTTATTGCTAATCCATGGTACTGGCGATGACAATGTACATTATCAGAACATGGAGTATTTAGTAAATGAATTAATACGAAATAATAAGCAATTTGATATGATGGCTTATCCCAACCGATCTCATGGTATTTATGAAGGGAAGAATACTTCGATTCACTTGTACACCTTAATTACCAATTATTTCTTGGAGCATAACGGATTGAAGTAAAAAGGAAAATTGTATAAATGTAGTACTTTCAAGAAATAAATAAACCCTTTTTTAAATCGAAAAATGACCTTTTAAGAAGGGTTTGTTAAAAATTTCAATCTAATCAATGATTAAAAAATTACGCTACTATTTTGATACAATACTCAATAAAAAGTAATCTAACCTAACAAACATATTCAATTAATCGTATAAAATACTCCATAATCATTAAAAATAGTGAAGCAGATTTTTGGATAAGAGTATAAATGCGAATATGAAAATATTTTTCAAGAAATACAAGCAATAGTTTCGGTTAAATCCTTTAATATAATAGATTCTTTTAATGAATTAGTTTTATAATTTCTGAAATATAGCATGAAAGTTTATGCTTATAATAATGAGGTTTCCTGTTTGTATAAATAAAGAAGTAGAGCTAATGGGTTTGAAGTTTCCAAAAGGTTACAGATGCTATTTTCCGGAAGAAATTCTTATTTCTTACATTTAAAAGGTATTATCAGAAAATTACAATTTCTGAGAAACTTACAGTTTAATCAACTTTTTTATAGCTTAAAATTGATTCATGAAAGATAAAAGTCCATGAAAATAGGCAGAAAAAAAAACCGGTAGTAATTACCGGTTTTTTTTCTGCCTAAATATTAAATATCAGTTATAATGAAAATTTAATTTGTTATTAAATAATTAGCGTAATATATGATAAGATTATGTTAATATACTATTACTGTTAGAGTGATGTAATATTTAATATTGTTACTGTAAATGATTGATTATTGATATTATTTAAATGTTTTTTGTTTTTTTATGTATATAAAATGTTAAATAGTGAAAAAATTAATTTTAAAAATAAAGGTTAATTATTAAACAGTTTTGTTAAAATGAAAATTATTCTTAGTAAGAAAAATCGTTTAAAATTTCTACTATTAATTTGTGCTTTCATACCAATTTTGGCGTTCTCACAAAATGAGAAAACTATTAAAGGTATTGTAAAAGATGCCAATGGTTTAGGATTACCAGGTGTTAATGTACAGGTTGATGAAACAAATGTTGGAACCGCTACTAATTGGGAAGGAGAATTCTCGATTGATGCGAAGAATGGGGATGTTTTAATTTTTTCCTTTATTGGCCTAAAAACAAAGAAGGTAAAACTTGCTGATCAATCTTTTTTAGATGTCCAGATGGAAGAAGATTCTGGTTCTTTAGAAGAGGTTGTAGTTGTTGGATTTGGGGTACAAAAAAAGGAATCTGTCGTAGGAGCAATTTCTCAGGTATCTGGAGAAACTTTGCAGAAGGTAAAGATGGGAGGAAGTTTAGAAAATTCACTTCAAGGAAATTTACCAGGTTTAACTGTGGTGAGTACGGACCCTACTCCTGGGGAAGAAGCCATAGGAGGTCTTTCAATGGTCATTAGAGGTACTTCTTCGATGGGATCTAATGGGCCACTTTATATTGTTGATGGGGTCGAACGACCAATTTCGAACATAGATCCTAACGATATTGCATCGATTTCAATTTTAAAAGATGCTTCTGCGACTGCGGTGTATGGTGTTAAAGGAGCTAACGGAGTTGTAATCGTAAATACTAAGAGAGGTGCTGCAGGAGCACTTCAGTTAAATTTCAATTCTCAGATTTCTATTAAGACACCAACTGAATTACCTGAGTATATGAATGCCTACCAAACTATGCTATTAAGAAATGAAGCCTATCGTAACGACGGTATGTGGAATAATTTAATTAGCGACGAAGAACTGGCGCATTATAGAGATCAGGATTTACCGTATTTATATCCAGATTTTGATTGGATGGATTATTACTTTAAACCTGGTTTTGACCAGAATTATAATCTAAATGCTCGTGGAGGAACAGATTTTGTAAAATATTTTGTTTCTGTAGGATATTTAGAAGAAGGAGATGTTTTTGATGTAGGTAATGTTTTTCCTTATGATTATGACGATAGAAATGCACATTACTGGCACAAGCGGTATAATTTTAGAAATAATTTAGATTTTACGTTAACCGAATCTACACAGTTAACTTTAAATCTTGGTGGTAATTTAAAAGTTTGGAACAAGCCAATTGACGATTATACACAGGAAAACTGGTATCAATCTGTAACTGCTTTACCTTTTTATCCTGCCGATGCTTTAAATGCTTATCCAGATGGATTAATACCTTACAACCAGTCTGGAATACGTCCTTATATTAATCCAGATATGGGGGAAGTTCGTTTAAACTGGCAGGGTGGACAGGGATTCCAAAGATTAAAATCAAACGAATTGAATGTGGATGTAAAATTCAACCAAAAATTGGATTTTATTACTGAAGGTTTATCTGCAAATATTCTTTATTCGTATAATACATTACAGCAATATAGAAAATACTATAGATTACCATTATACTTTGGGTATTTCTTAGATCCAAATACACAGGAGTGGTCTCGATATGATAACTGGGGAACAGAAGATTTGGATACACCGCAGCCTCCATTAAATATTTCAGAGATAGAGAATATCTCTGATGCTTATAGATCTCATTTCTACCAGGGACAGTTAAATTATAATAGAAACTTTGGGAATCACAATGTTGGGTTAACAGGTGTATTTACTAGAAGAGAGTCCAGGGGAATTTCAGATTTTACGCATTACGAAGAAAACTGGATAGGTAGAGGGACTTACAATTATGATGAACGTTATTTTCTTGAAGCCAGTATAACTCATTCGGGTTCAGAAAAATTTGCTCCGGGATTTCGTTTTGGTACTTTCCCTGCATTTGCCGGTGGATGGACTATCTCTAACGAAAGTTTTTATAAAGACTCTAAGGCTAGCTCATTCATGGATTTCGTAAAACTTAGGGGGTCTTATGGTGTCGTAGGTAGTGATGTTGGTATAGCTAGATGGCTTTATATTTCTGAATATACCGATGTGAATCCAGATACTTATACTGCCGGTTTCGGTAATCCAATTCAAAGGTATCCAGTTATTCAAGAAGGTAATATACCAGTAACCGATGCTACTTGGGAAGAAGCGACAAAATCCAATGTAGCTGTAGATCTGGGTTTTTTTGATAGTGCGGTAACCTTATCGGTAGATCTATTTGATGAGAGAAGAACAGGGGTACTTCAAACCAGGCAATCTGTACCAAGTTATATCGGGGTTTCAGGAATTTCAGGAAACCTTGGTGAAACAAAAAGTCATGGTATGGAGGTGCAGCTAGGCTTTAACAAAGCAATAAATGATAATTGGGTAGTTTATGGATCGGCAAATATTGCATGGTCTGAAAACAGAGTTGTTTATTATGATGAGCCAGCTTCCAGACCTTTTCATTTAAAAGCAGAAGGAAAACCGGTAGAAATAGCAAGAAGACTTGGTTGGTATACACCAGGAACGGGAGTTATGGATAATGGTTTTTATCAAAACTTCGATCAATTATTTATGTATCCAAAAGCTTCTGGAGGCAGTCCTATAGTTGGAGATCTAGCTTTTATGGATTTTAATGGAGATGGAGTTGTAGACCAGCAGGATAGAATTGTTTCAAAATATCCAATTGTGCCAGAGCTTAACTGGAATGCCTCTGTAGGAGCTAATTTCAAAAACTGGTCTTTGGATGTTCAATTATATGGTATTGGAAAAACTCAGCAACCAATGCGTCAAGGAGGAATGTTCTTTTTATACCCATTTACAGAAGGGAAAAATAATGCTTTTACGGCACATGGAAATCACTGGACGCCATCTAATCCAAATGCAGAATTTCCATCTGTACATAATGTGGCGATCGATCAATACAATTATCGTATAAGTCAGTTTTCAATGATCGACGGGCAATATATCAGGCTAAGAAATGTAAGACTGGGATACACTTTGAAATCAGACTTCTTAGATAAATTAAGTATAAAAAATGTGAATTTTGGTTTAACAGGGACCAACCTGTTAACCTGGTCACGTAGAGGTTGGGGAGGTGATCCTGAAGGATTCAACTTCGGGGCTGATTTTGGTGCCTACCCGCAGATGAAAAGGTATTCTTTTGATCTATCTATTGAATTCTAAAAATATTGATTATGAAAAGACTATTATTTTTTCTTATAACTCTACCAATTTTCACAAGTTGTGAAGACTATTTGGACAGAGTACAGGATTCTGCAGGTATGCAGAAAGATGAAGTATTTACCGATTATAACAATTTTAGAAGTTTTCAGGATCGCATGTATCAGGATCTTCTACATTATTTGTCTCCTGGTGATTACTCGTATATAGCTGCAGTTTCAGATGAAGGTTATATGAGCTCAGATTGGGAAACCCTTCCGGTTATTCAGAATGGAGATTACTTAAGGGCTTACAATACAGCACAGGCATTACAGTTTAATGCAGACGGAGTTTGGGGAGCCTGGTCCAGTATTCGAATTCTAAATATTTCTTTGGAGAACTTAGATATGTTAGATAATGCATCCCAATCTCAGATCGATCAACTTAAAGGGCAGGCACATTTTATGCGTGCATGGTATTATTACGAATTCTTAAAGAGACAGGGCGGAATGCCATATATCACCAGAAGTTTTAATGCTTCAGATAATTTTTCTCTGCCTCGTGACTCTTATCATGAAACCGCCATGAATATCGTTGCTGATCTTGATACTGCAGCAACATTATTACCAACACGTTGGGATGAAGCGAATCTTGGTAGACCCACACAAGGAGCGGCGATGGCGCTTAAAGCTTCCACCTTACTTTTTGATGCCAGTCCAAATAATAATGCTGGAAATGATGTTTCTAGATGGAAAGCAGCAGCTGAAGCTTCCTGGGATTTAATTGAAGTTGCCGATGCCGGTAGGTATTCTTTAGTTCCTTCAAACGGAATGGACGAAGTGAAATACTTAACTCCAGAAGGAGAAAAAAGCATTCAATTTGCCAGTGGATTTGATAGCATTTTTATGTATCAACCAACAAATTCAGAAATCATCTGGGAGAATTATAACGTAAGCCGTTATACCGATACCTGGAATGTATTTAGTGTTCCCAGCCTGGCGCCTGGCGGAGTAATCCAGGGATTTAGCCCTAGTGCTAATATTGTGGATATGTTCGAGACCGCAAATGGTCTACCAATTTCAGACGATCCAAATTACGATCCTCAAAACCCATATGTTGGTAGAGATCCAAGATTTTATCACTCGATTATTTTTAATCAGGAACGATGGACTTCCCAAACCGGTAATTATATGGAACTTTTTGAAGGTGGCGAAGAAAGAACAGGACAACCACATTACTCTTTTACAGGTTATTTAGCCAGAAAGTTCTGGGCTAGAAATATCGATCAATGGTCCGGAGCTACTGCACCAAATACGCACGTGATCTATTTTAGATTTGCTGATATATTATTGCAATATGCTGAGGCAGCCAATGAGATTGGTGGACCAAATTACAGTCTTCCCGGAGCAAATCTAACAGCGGTAGAAGCAGTTGATCGTGTAAGAGCCCGCGTTAATATGCCAGGTGTTGCTTCTCAATTTTTAAGTGATAAAGATACTTTTAGAGAGCGTATTAAAAATGAAAGAGCAGTAGAACTTTATCTTGAAGGTAAGCGATATTTTGATCTTAAAAGATGGAGAGATGCAAGTGATCTGGAGCATAGAGCGATTTATGGTGTAGAATTTAGCGAAGATCCATCAAAGCCAACAGGTTATAGTATAAATAGAACATCAGAACCAGTTTTCACTCTAACCTTTGGAGATAAGCATTACAGATGGCCAATACCATTGGATGATGCTACTATATTCCCAGAGTTTAATCAAAATCCTGGTTGGTAAAATAGTATACAATACAATTGATAACACTATCAGTTAAAAAATAAAGAATGAAAAATAATACAATATTCCTACTATTTATTTTTAGTCTTGGTATCGTATTTTGCCATAATACATATTCACAGACTGATACCCAATACAGTACTGTCTCAGGACAGGTAGTAGATAAAGATAATGAGCCTGTAGCACATGCTAAGGTCATTACAATTTCAGCAAAAAATGTAGTTGAAACTGGCGAGAATGGAGAGTTTACGGTAGAAATTTCTGGAGAAGAAGCCGATTTTTTAAGCGTAGTAAAAAAGGGTTATCAAAGCCAAAGTATGTTTGTTTCTGCAGATCTTGATACTCCTATTATTTTAGAAGAAGCTCCGTATCTATATGGAACTAACGATCTGAAAATTCCATATTTAGATCTTGAACCCTCTAAAAATGTTTCTGCAATTAATACCATTACGGGTGAGGAGTTAAGAACGTTCCCCTCTATTCAGTTTTTAGAGGCTTTAGAAGGTCGTCTTCCCGGGTTAAGAATGAGTCAATATGATTACACTCCGGGAGTTGAGTGGGTTGCAGGAAATGTGCGAGGAGAAGATGCTGTTTATTATATCGATGGGATCCAAAGAAACCCAAAAGACTTATCAGTTTTTGAGATAGATAAAGTAGAGGTGATCAAGGATTTCTCAGGTAGAGCAACACTTGGAACCAGCGGAGCAAGTCCTATCGTTTGGATTACCACCGTAAAGGGACAGGAAAATAAAAATGAAATAAATATTACTGCAGAGACAGGATATAGCCAAGCAGCAAATTTACCTAATTATTTAGATTCTTATAACTATGCATCTTTGTATAACGAAGCTTTGACAAATGATGGTTTAGATCCATTATATTCTGAGGAAGCTTTAGATGCTTATCAAACAGGAAATAATACACTTAGATATCCTAATGTCGATTATTACGATCAATACGTTAAGGACTTCACTCGTTTTACTCGTGCTAATGTAGATTTTCAGGGGGGATCAGAAAAAGTGACTTATTTCTCTAATCTCAATTATGTTGGTTCTGGGGGATATGAAGAAATTGGTCAGGAAACCATTTATGATAGATACAAAATTAGAGGAAATGTAGACATAAAATTAACCGATTTTATGCGAATGAATGTTAACCTTTCTGGTACTTACGGAAGAGCAGAATATGCGAACGAGGGAGATGGGTCTGGTCGTTATAATATGTTTAGTCTTCTATCTTCTTATCCATCTAATGCAACGCCAATTTGGTACGAAGATAAGTTAATCGTTAGTGATAACTTTCCTGTGAACTTAACCAACGAATTGGTTTATGGTGGTTATGGCGAGTCTACAGAGTTAAACACACAAAACCTGGTTTCGCTATTAATAGATCTTGAAAGTGTAGCTAAAGGCTTAGAGTTTTATGCAAGTGCAGCTTTAGATGCTAATAATGTTTTAGTAAATAACCTTGGTGGAACTGCAGCACTTTATAGAAGAGTTACAGGTACAGATAATGAGTTGGAAAGAGTAGTGGAGCAAGAAGTACAATCCAATATGTATAGTGGCAACAATTCTTATGATCGTCGTCTTAGTGCTATGGCGAATCTTAGCTATAAATATGAAAAAGATGAACACGATCTTGATTTAGATCTTTCTTACTATCAGTCTTTACAGGAAGGCCGTGTAATTTATATAAACTATCAACCTGATAAAATACAGGATATAGGTTTTAGGGCTAATTATCTTTATGACGGTAAATATGCATTACAGTTTGATGCCTCTTATACAGGTAATATGAGATTAAAGGAAGGGGAACGATTTAATTTTTATCCAACCGTAGGTGCTGCATGGAATGTATCTGAAGAATCGTTCTTAAAAAATAGCGATGTTGTAGATTATTTAAAACTGTATGCTTCTTACGGAATAATGGGGGTGAATAAATTCAATTTTGACGGAACTTACAACCAGTATTATTTATATAAAACACTATGGAAAAATGATGGTTCCTGGAGTAGTGGTATTGAAGGACAACGCAGTGGAGCAGATAATGTTTACGAAGTGCTTCAATATGGAAGCACAGGTTTCTCTTTACCAGAACGACAGTATTTCAACATAGGCTTTAAATCTGAATTTTTTGATAGAAAGATTGCTTTAGAGGCTAATTATTTCGATCAAAAAGATGTGGATATTTTATCACCAATGAGCAATTTCACACCTTCAATTTATGGAACAGGCGGATTTTTACCAATTCAGAATTTCGAGGAGTTTCGTCGCTACGGTGTAGATGGAATGATTCAATATAACGATCAATTTGGAGATTTTAAGGTTTCACTTGGTGTGAATGCTATGTATTTAAGAAGTGAGAACATAGTGGTAGACGAGCCTGCTGCATTGGCCGAATATAGAAAGCGTGCAGGTAAAGGTGAGGATGTCATTTTTGGATATAAGGCTTTAGGTTTATATCAGTCTCAATCTGAAATTGATTCCAGAGGAGTTACTCAAAGCTGGGGAACTTTAGCTCCTGGAGATATTATGTACGAAGATTATAATAATGATGGCGTAATTACAGAGCAGGATATTCATGCTGTAGGCCATGAACCTAGAATTGCTTACGGTATCAATATCTCTTTAGATTATAAAGGTTTTGACCTTTTTGTTCTGGCAAATGGCAGAGCAAATGGAGAGGTGATGTTGAATGGTAGCTATTTTCAGAATAGATCAACCAATATTAACTATTCTGAAGCCATGCTAGATCGTTGGCCAATGACTAATAATATGCCAAGATTAACCACAGTATCTCAGAATAATTATCAAACATCTTCATTTTGGTTAGAAGATGGGGCGTATTTAAATCTTAGAAATGTTCAATTAGGATATACATTCCCAAATAGTATTTCCAGAAAACTCAATATGCAGAAGCTTAAAGTATTCCTAAGAGGTCGTAATCTGGCTTCATTTTCGAAAATACATAGCCAATATGGATTAAATCCAGAAAGTCTTAGTTCAGGGATCTCTATGTATCCTATTAGTAGAACAGTAACCTTTGGTTTAAGTACAAAATTTTAATATGATGAAAATTTATAAAATACTTCTATTTACGGGCATTATATCAGCAATGATATCATGTGATTATGTAGAGCCGTATCCAATACAAGATCAATCTGACGAAGATCTTTGGAGTCACGCCAATTACGGTGAAGGTTTGCTTACTAGAGCTTATACCGGCTTAAATTCGAATATGGAGATCTATATGGATACCTATACCGATAATGCGGTCCCTGCAACACCCGGACAAAATGCCATAGCACTTGGTAACTGGACGGTAGAAAACAATACAATTGGTAATTGGACAGCTAATTATATTAATATAAAGTATATCAATATATTTTTGGAGCATGCTGAGGATCTTATTTACTCGGTTTCAGATCCTGTTCAAAATGATATCGAAAATAGTCAACGTATAGGTGAAGCTTATTTTTTAAGAGCCTGGTATCATGCAGAACTTTTAAAGCAGTATGCAGGAGAGGTAGATGGACAGGTAACGGGTATTCCTATTATAACTACTTCGCTAGAGGAAGAAGAAACTTTAGATCTACCGAGAAATACTTATGAAGAAGTAGTCGCTCAAATCACAAAAGATTGTGATTCGGCTATAGCCAGATTACCATTAATGTATAATAATGGTAGTGAAACTTTCTCAGGTCTTGCCAATCGTGGTAGAGGTTCTGGTTTAGGAGCGATGGCTCTAAAGGCAAGAGTATATCTTAATGCAGCCAGCCCTGCTTATGGACCTTCTACTAGTGATCTTTGGTTAAGAGCGGCTAATGCTGCTGTAGAAGCAATCGATGCCTCTGGAGGTTTAACAGATCTTTCTCCATTTGGTAATTTTAATGATGCAGATAACTTTGAGAATATTTGGATTCAGCCTACTTACATAAATAACGATCTTGAAAACACCTATTATCCACCATCTTTATATGGTGATGGTAATATAAATCCTTCTCAGAATCTTGTAGATGCTTTTCCAGCAGCAGATGGTTATCCAATAGAAGATAGTGATTTATACGCTGAAGATGCTCCTTACGAAAATAGGGATCCAAGATTCGAGCGATTCATTTTCTATAATGGAGATGATTATAATGGTAATATTATAGAAACTTTTGTTGGTGGGCAGGATGCTCCTGGAGGTTTAAATCAGCAGGGAACGCGTACTGGATATTATATGAAAAAGCAATTGAGTATGAATGTACGTTTAACTCCCGGAGATGCTACTACAGACGAGAAATTTAAAGTGTATCTAAGTCGAACAGAACTTTATTTAAATTTTGCAGAAGCCGCTAATGAAGCTCTTGGACCAGATGATGCTTCTTTAGGTTATTCTGCCGCGCAGGTAATGGAAATTATTAGAAGAAGAGCCGGGATAGATTCTGATGCTGAGGTTGAAGGATTTCAGGACGAATACTTGACGCAGCAATCTATGGCTGGAACAGATGCTTTTAGAGATTTTATTCATAACGAAAGAAGAATCGAACTTTCTTTTGAAGGTTTTAGATTTTGGGATACCAGAAGATGGAATGACGAGTTAGATCATACGATCGAAGGAGTCAGAATAACTCCGGCAGGAGATGGTGAGTATAGCTATATCTACATAGATGTAGAGCAGCACCAGTATCAGGAATATATGAGATATGTTCCACTTCCTTTCGAGCAGGTACTTATAATGGATAATTTATCGCAAAATGATGGTTGGAATTAAAATGTTCAATAATACTATGAAAAGATTACTAATATTAATATTTGTTGCGTCTATTCTTACAGCATGCTATGATGATTACCGTGTAGATTATTCGCATACAACAGTAGCTTTTACTACTGCAGATGGAGGTTCTGGTGATCCAGATACGATGTGGAGAACCGTAGTAAAAGACGAAGGCTTAAACCTGGATTTCGGGGTGTATCTTGCAGGAGTGATAGAAAATAATGAGGAACGCTATGTAAGTTATGATATCGATCCTTCGTTACTTAGCGGGACAGATTATGAACTTTTACCTTCAGATTATTACAACTTAAGTAATACAAATGAATTTGTAATTGCCTCTGGAGATATTATAGGTAGTGTGAATATCGCTTTAGATTCCACGAAGTTTTTAAACGATCCATTAGCTACAGATAGGCATTATGCAATACCTTTTAAATTAACTGAAACCAATGCAGATTCTATTTTATCTACACAAAGTACAAAAGTTTTGGTTTTAAGTTATATGAATAAATATCAAGGATATTACAATCAAAATGCCACTTATACCACTTACGATTTAGATGGCAATGAATTGAATTCTGGAGAGATCGAAAACGTAATAAACGCTACTACTCTAAAGAACGATTTATTTAGAACAGACGGGATGATCTTTAGAGGAAGTGATTTTATGATGAATGTGAATCCAACAGATAATGATAATGTTATACTAGAATATTATCCAAATCCTAATGCAGATAATGCACCACAAAATGTGGCGGTAACAGATGAAGGCGTTGCCCTTTCTACTTCTTATGTATCGACATGGGAAAATTTGAATGCAATTAAAGATGATTATACTCCTTCAAGCAGTACAGATAAAGGGGATGGAGCTTATGGGAACTGGCCAAATGATGACGTTTGGAACTGGGTAGAATATGATTATGGAGATAATGTGTATAATTTTACTTTATCACAAATTTACTGGTGGACCGATAACGGTGGTATTTTAATACCGTACGATGCCTATTTAGAATATTGGGATATAGAAAATGAGGTTTGGGTAAGAGTAGAAAATGAAGTAGGTGTAAATGCAAATATGTTTAATGATACCGAACTTTCAGTGACTACAAATCGTTTGAGAATGCATTTTGTAGCTACCGCTTCCCAGGGAATTTTAGAATGGAGAACCTGGGGAAAACCTGTGCCAAGTGCCGAAGAGCAATCGGCAATATCTGGCATTACTATGATAGATGGAGAAGAAAACATGTATGATCAAGAGACCTCTACATTTACGTTAAATTATAGAATTGATTACCAGTTCAACGATTTTTACACCATAGTTAATTCTAATCTTGTATGGAGAAACCGTATTAGAGATGGTGTGAATGAATGGCGAAGGTAAATTTGAATTTAGTTTTGAAAGCAGGGAATGTTTTAAATATTCCCTGCTTTTTGATTTATTTACTGTGGTACTACTAAATCAAATATCCTTAATGAATGATAAAAAGATGCCGTCATCCTCAATTTTCATCTTTTCCTCAAACGATAATTTTCAAAAATTAGATTCTACATTAATTAATCGGTTTGCTGTCGATATTGTGTGGGAGTAATTCCTTTTAATTCTTTAAATTTTCGGTTAAAATTAGCGATATTCTGAAATCCGCAGAGTTCAGAGATCGCTGAAATTGATAAGTCATGATCTTTATAGAGTAATTTGCAGGCATGTTCTATCCTTATTTCGATTAAAAACTGAAAAAAAGTTTTGTTGGTTCGTTTTTTAAAATATCGACAAAAGGCATTTTTACTCATAAAAGCAATATCCGCGATATTGTCTAAAGAAATATTCTCTTGAAAGTGATCCATGGCATATTGAAAAACATCATTCATCCGTTTTCCTTCGTCTTCAGTATATTTTTTCTGATAAACAAAAGAGGATAACGGCTGTCTTTCAGCATGTGTAAGTTCATTTAACAGCAATAATAAAGTGGCAACTCTCTCAATTTTACTTTGTCGTTTCAAATTATTAAAAAGGTGAAATTTCTTTTCATCAGCTTTAATTTTTATTCCGTATTCAGATTCCTCAAAAAATTTCTGAATTCCACTAAGGTCCGTAAGGTTAAAAAATTCCTTTCCGAACGATTTTTTTGTAAAAAACAGAGTGTACATTATAGAATTTGGATGAGCTTCGGCATCACTTCTAAAAACATGAGGAATGTTTTCTCCAATAATAAGAATATCATGGGGCTGATATTCATTAATGCTATCCCCTAAAATTAGAGATCCGCTACCTTCTATGATATAACTAATTTGAATCTCTTCGTGTTGATGAAGTTTATCATAAAATACAATTTCATGATCTTCCTGGTAAACCAACGCTTCTTTCTCTGGCTTAGGGATTTTAAAGGGGAGAACTTTCATTAGGTTTGATTTTTTGTAAATATTATTAAAAAAAACTGGATTAGTCAATTTATATGATAATATAGTATCATATTTAGTTAATCAATACAAATTGAAAGCAATTAAATGCATATATTTTTGTTAAAAAATTAAACAGATGGCAATAAAATGGGAAGGGGTAATGCCCGCAGTAACCACTAAATTCACTAAGGATGATGAACTGGATTTAGTAACCTTTGAAAAGAATATTAACGCACAACTGGAAGCAGGTGTAAACGGAATCATCTTAGGAGGAACTTTGGGTGAAGCTAGTACCCTTACACCGGCAGAAAAGGAAACGCTTGTAAAGAAAACTTTAGAAATTACAGCAGGACAAGTGCCGGTAATTATTAATATTGCTGAACAGTCTACTAAAGAAGCTATCCAAGTAGCTAAAAATGCTGAAGCTTGGGGAGCACAAGGATTAATGTTGTTACCACCAATGCGTTACAAAGCTACAGGTCGTGAAACTGTAGTGTACTTTAAAGAGATTGCTAAAAGTACTTCTTTACCGATTATGATCTATAACAATCCTGTAGATTATAAAATTGAAGTGACGATCCCAATGTTTGAAGAACTTCTAGCAGATTGTCCAACAATTGAGGCGGTAAAAGAGTCTACTCGTGATATTAGTAATGTTACTCGTTTAAAAAACAAATTTGGTGATCGTATTAAAATTTTATGTGGTGTAGATACACTTGCATTAGAAAGTATGGTTGCTGGTGCAGATGGTTGGGTAGCCGGTCTTGTAGCTGCTTATCCTGCAGAAACCGTAGCAATTTATAAACTTGTAAAATCTGGTGATATAGCAGAAGCGCTTAGGATCTACAGATGGTTTATGCCATTACTGGAACTGGATATTTCTCCGCAATTAGTACAAAACATAAAATTAGCGGAAGTGGCCACTGGTTTGGGAACCGAATATGTAAGAGCGCCAAGATTAGTTTTAGAGGGAGAAGAAAAGAAAAGAGTACAAGGAATCATTGATGCTGCTATGGCTGAGAGACCTGAATTAGTAGAATACAAATCTTTATAAATCAAGAAAAAAAGAAAGCATGATTACAGGAAAAAATTATATAGGTGAGGAGCTTTCCAATAAAGGTGAAATTACCTTTAAAACTTTTGATCCAAAAGAAAACAAAGAAACTGATGCTGTTTTTTACGAAGCTACTGCTCAAGAGGTTGATGCTGCTGTAGAAAAAGCGGCAGCCGCTTTTAAAGTGTACAAACAAAAATCTGATGCTGAAAAAGCTGGATTTTTAGAAGCAATTGCTGAAGAACTTGAAGCAAATGCTGAAGCTTTAAAACAAATTTACAGAGTAGAATCCGGTTTGCCAGAAGGGCGTTCTAATGGTGAATTTTCGCGTACCACCAGTCAGTTACGAGCTTTTGCTGCGATGCTTAAAGAAGGTAGCTGGGTAGAAGCCATTATTAGTAATCCTGAAGGAAAATCTGATATTAGAAGAATGCAGGTGCCTTTTGGACCCGTTTCGGTTTTTGGGGCTAGTAACTTCCCATTTGCATTTTCTACGGCTGGTGGAGATACTGCAAGCGCATTAGCAACAGGTTCTCCGGTTGTAGTCAAATCTCATCCTTTACATGCTGGTACAGGAGAATTGGTTTCTGAAGCAATTATAAAAGCAGCTAAGAAAACAGGAATGCCAGATGGTGTTTTCTCTAACCTAAACAGTAAAGGAATTGAAGTAGGCGAGTGGCTAGTAAAACATCCAAAAATAAAAGCGGTTGGATTTACCGGAAGTTATAAAGCAGGAACTTCACTTACTAAATTAGCTGCAGATCGCCCAGAGCCTATTCCGGTTTACGCAGAAATGGGAAGTATAAATCCTGTTTTGGCTTTACCTTCAGCACTAGAAGAAAAAGGTGATTTTTGGGCCGAGCAATATGCTGGTTCGATCACTGCTGGATGCGGACAATTTTGTACAAATCCAGGGTTAATTTTGGGAATCGAGAGTGCTGCTTTAGATAGTTTTGTTGAAAAATTAGGTAAGAATTTATTGAATCTTGTTCCTACTGTAATGTTAAGTCCTGGTATTCAAAATCAATATGAAGCTTCTAAATCTGAAGTTTTAGCACAAGAGGGTTATACTGAAATTAGCAAGTATGAAGGTGAAGTTTCACCAAACTTTGGTAGACAGCAGGTAATCACAGTTTCTGGTGCCAACTTCCTTCAGAATAAAAACTTCCATAAAGAAGTATTCGGTCCATTTTCAGTAGTGGTAAAATGTAAAGATAAAACCGAGTTAGGTGAAGTGCTTCAGCAATTAGAAGGACAATTAACCGGTACTGTATTAAACTCCGAAGAAAAAGAATTAAGTGAATTTGCAACGATTATCGACACCTTAACTGATACTGTAGGTAGAATTATTTACAACAGTGTACCAACAGGTGTAGAGGTTTGTGCAGCAATGACCCATGGAGGTCCATTCCCGGCAACTTCTAATGCTAAATTTACTTCAGTAGGATTAACAGCGGTACAACGATGGGTACGCCCGGTTTCTTTTCAGGACTGGCCACAGGCATTGCTCCCGCAGGCTCTAAAAGATGAAAATCCTTTAGGCATTTTACGTAATATCAATAATAAATACACAACAGATAGCTTATAGATTTTAATGGCAAGAAAAACTTTTTTTTGTGTTGATGCCCATACTTGTGGGAATCCGGTAAGAGTGGTTGCTGGTGGCGGCCCATTTATCGAAGGAAAGAACATGAGTGAAAAGCGTCAGAATTTTATGCGGGAATACGATTGGATTCGTCGTGGTTTAATGTTTGAACCACGCGGTCATGATATGATGAGCGGAAGCATTTTGTTTCCGCCTTCAGATCCCCAAAATGATTGCGGAATCCTTTTTATAGAAACCAGCGGATGCCTGCCCATGTGCGGGCATGGAACGATTGGTACCGTAACGGTTGCTATCGAAGAAGGTTTGGTTTCTCCTAAAAATCCGGGAGCGCTTAGGCTGGAAACTCCTGCAGGGCTCGTAAAAGTGAGTTATATTCAGGAAGGAAAGAAAGTAAAGTCGGTTAAAATCGTAAATATCAAATCGTATTTAGCAAAAGAAGATATCAGTGTACATAGCGATGTTCTTGGTGATTTAAAAGTTGATGTTGCTTACGGTGGTAATTTTTATGCTATTGTAGAAGTTCAGGAAAACTTTAAAGGTTTAGAACATTACCAGGCTAGTGAATTAATTACTTGGAGCAGGGAATTAAGAAGTAAATTAAACCAAGCTCACGAATTTATTCATCCGGAAGATCCAACAATTTTTGGCTTAAGTCATATCCAATGGACAGGTGCTGTGATGGATGAAACCTCTACAGCCCGTAATGCTGTTTTTTATGGTGATAAGGCTATAGATCGGTCTCCTTGTGGTACAGGAACTTCAGCACGAATGGCGCACTGGTATGCCAAAGGAAAGCTTAAAAAAGGTGATCGTTTTGTACACGAAAGTATTATCGGTAGTAAATTTATTGGTAGAATAGAAGAGGAAACAGTATTAGGTGATAAGAAAGCCATTATTCCTAGTATAGAAGGTTGGGCAATGGTTACCGGTTATAATAATATCGTCATCGATGATGACGATCCTTACGCTCACGGATTTCAGGTACTTTAAAATATAGATTATGAAGAAAGTTGCAATTATTGGCGGAGGAATTACTGGTTTATGCTCGGCTTATTATTTGGTAAAAGCTGGCCACGATGTTACCATAGTAGATAAAGGTAATATTACAGATGGTGCTTCTTTTATTAACGCAGGTTATGTGACTCCTAGTCATTTTGTACCCATTGCAGAACCGGGAATGATAAATCAGGGAATTAAATGGATGTTCAATAATTCTAGTCCGTTTTATATTAAACCACGTTGGGATGTAGATTTTTTTAAGTGGTCCTGGTATTTCAAAAAATCTTCAACCAAACAAAAAGTAGTCAAAGCAATTCCCGTACTTAAGGAATTAAATGAGAAAAGTAAAGAACTTTACGAGGAAATGTTAGAATCTTTAGATTTTGATTTTCATATAGAGCGTAAAGGTCTTCTTATGGTTTATAAAAGTGCTAAAAATGAAGCACATGAAGCTAAACTTGCCGAAAAAGGAAAAGAATTAGGCTTGGATGTTAGTGTTTTAGATAAAAAAGCGTTGCATGATTTAGAGCCCCAGTTTAGTGAGGATGTAATTGGTGGTGTACATTATGAATGTGATGCCCATAGTACACCAAACCTTTTTATGAAAAACCTGAAACAATGGTTAGAAAATAATGGTGTTCGATTTGTTTTAGAGGAAGCGGTTACCGGTTTAGAAGTAGATGGCAAGACCATAAAAGCGATCAATACCGTTAAAAACAGCATCGAGGCAGACGAATTTATTATGGCAGCGGGAAGTTGGACTTTTCCTTTAGCTAAAAAATTGGGTCTTAATATTCCTATTCAACCTGGTAAAGGTTATAGTATGAGCATTACCAGGGAAACCAATATTAATTTACCGGCTATACTTACTGAAGCAAAAGTAGCAGTTACCCCAATGAAAGGCTTTACAAGATTTGCCGGGACCATGGAATTATCGGGCGATAATAATACTATTTTACCCAGTAGGGTCGAAGCCATAGCCAATGCAGCTTCAAATTATTATTCAGGTTTTACCTTAACACCTGAAGAAAAACAATCAGCTACTAGTGGATTGCGACCGGTATCCCCTGACGGATTGCCATTTATCGGAAGATCTTCAAAATTCAAAAATCTTAACGTCGCTGCTGGTCATGCGATGATGGGATGGAGTCTTGGACCGATTACCGGAAAATTGATTTCAGAAATTGTAGAAGGCAATCACCCTTCAGTTTTATTAGAACCATTTGATTTGGAGCGATTTTAGGGCTAAATCTCTATAAATTTAGTGTTAAGTTAAATCTTAAAATATTACGTATTACATATAATAAAGACATATAAGCTTTAAAAAAATAAAACTCTAGTTAATATAGTATAACTATAAGCTAATATATTTTAGCAGATTCAGCAGAAGATAAAGTAAATTTATTCTGAAAAATTTGCTATATGAAACAAAAATTTTTAGTTCTTTTTAATCTCCTGTGTTTTAGCAGTCTATTCGCTCAGGGGACAGTAGAAGATTATAAAAGAGCAGAATCCCTGGATACTCTTTTCAGAAATAAAGTTTTTAATACGCCAAATAGCTTTAACTGGTTAAATGATAAGGAGTTTTGGTATAAAAATAACACAAAAACTGGTAGCGAATATGTTTTTGTACATGTTGAAACACAGGAGAAAAAAACAGCTTTTGATCATCAAAAATTAGCTTTAGCACTTTCAGAAAAATTAGATAAGGAAATCGAATATTCCAAAATCGATATTTCTAATTTAAAATTTGATGAAAATAAATCGAATTTAGAATTTCAGTTAGATACCATAAAATATAATCTAGACCTTTCTGGCTATGAACTTAGCGAGATTGGAAACGTTCCGCGTAGAGACTTGAAGAGAGGATACTGGGGGAGAAGAGGAAATGAAAGGGAAGGCGATCCTGTGCCATCTCCAGATAAAAAATATACCGCGTTTATAAAGAATTCTAATCTTTATATAAAAGACAATAAAACCAATAATGAAACACAATTAAGTTTCGACGGTACCAAAGGATTCTTTTATTCCGCCAATATTATCTGGTCACCAGATAGCGAAAAAATTATAGCTTATAAAGTTAGACCAGGCGAAAAGCATGATATCTATTTTGTAGAATCTAGCCCAAAAGATCAGCTGCAACCAAAATTACACACCAGGGACTATACGAAACCCGGGGACGAATTAGATTTTAAAAGTCCGCAACTTTTCCATGTTTCTTCCAAAAAACATATTCCAATAGCGACAGCTCTTTTTAATACTCAATTTTCATTATACAATTACCAGTGGAAAGATGATAGTTCTTCGTTTACTTTCGAGTTTAATCAGCGTGGACATCAGGCATACCGGGTTATAAAAGTAGATGGTGAAACTGGAAAAGCCACAGCAATAATTGATGAAACAAGCCCAACTTTTATAGATTATAGCGGTAAAAAATACCGTCATGACGTGAAAGGGAAAGACGAGATTATCTGGGCATCAGAGCGTGATGGATATAATCATCTTTATCTTTATGATAGCAATACCGGGAAAGTTAAAAACCAGATTACTTCTGGAAACTGGCCTGTAAGAAACGTATTAGAAGTTGATGATAAGAATAGAACAATTTACTTTACTGCAAGTGGGTTGGATAAAGATCAGGATCCGTATTTAATGCATTATTGCCGTATAGATTTTGACGGAAAGAATTTTACTCGTTTTACTTCTGAAAACGGAAATCATAAAGTCACCTTTTCTCCAGATAAAGCATATTATGTAGATCAATATTCTCGTGTAGATATGCCGGCGGTTACAGTATTAAAGAAAGCAGGCAAGAAAAAGCCAATCTTAACTTTAGAAGAAGCAGATATTACTGAATTAGAAAAAACAGGGTGGAAACAACCTGAAGTATTTACCGCAAAGGGTAGAGATGACGAAACAGATATTTGGGGGATCATTGTACGCCCTACCAACTTTGATCCTTCAAAATCCTATCCTATTATTGAATATATTTATGCCGGGCCGCATGATTCGTTTGTTCCAAAGGATTTCAGTAGTTATTACTGGGCACTGAGTTCTTTGGCAGAACTTGGATTTATCGTGGTGCAAATCGACGGAATGGGAACGTCTAACCGATCTAAAGCTTTTCATGATGTATGCTGGCAAAATTTAAAAGATGCTGGTTTCCCCGATCGTAAATTATGGATTACGGCAGCGGCTGAAAAATATCCTTATATGAACACCGATAAAGTAGGTATTCGTGGTACTTCTGCCGGTGGGCAGAGTGCCGGTGCTGCTTTGGTTTTTAATTCAGATTTTTATGATGTAGCTGTAGCTTCCTGTGGTTGCCATGATAACCGAATGGATAAAATCTGGTGGAACGAGCAATGGATGGGCTATCCAATTGGTCCCCATTATGTGGCAAATTCCAATATTGAAAATGCCGCCCAATTAAAAGGAAATTTAATGTTGATCGTAGGGGAATTAGATGATAATGTAGACCCGGCATCGACCATGCAATTTGCAGATGCACTTATAAAAGCAAAAAAGGATTTTGATTTAGTAGTTTTACCGGGAGAAAACCATACTTCAGGAGGTGAATTTGGGGAACGTAAACGAAGAGATTTTTTTGTAAAACATTTGTTGAACGTTGATCCACCTTCCTGGGATCAGGTTTACAACTAGTTACGTAATCATAGAAATACGCTTAATTTTTTATACCGAAAGATTTATAATATGAAATTGTACAAAATTATCACCTGTTTTATTTGTGTTATGATTGCAGGACTAGTGCAAGTCCGCGCTCAGGGCGATCAGATTCTTGACGGAATTGGAGAGACAGGATTAATTGCGCGCTATATTTTTGATAAAGATGCCAAAGACTGGTCACGTAATAACCTGCATGCAGAAATTAAAGGTGATGCCAAATTTGTAAAAGACGAGCTATTTAAAAATGTACTTGTGCTTTCGGGGCAAGCTTATATCATTTTGCCTTCTTCAGCACTTAACAATTTAGAATCCATTAGTATGGCAGGCTGGGTAAAGTTAAATGCTACAACTTCAGATCAATTTTTTTTTGACTTCGGAAAAAATCAAACTGCGCATGCTTATGTTGCTCCCTTCGGAACAGGAAAAAATGAAAATTTCACAACTAAAGTTTCTGAAAACAGAAATAAAAATTACACGTTATCATCTTCAAAAGTAGCACTGGCAAAAGATCGTTGGTCACATTTGGTATTGGTGATCGATGTGCCTTCAAAAACTATAAAAACATTTGTGAACGGCGTTCAGGTTAGTCAGGAAGGAGAAATTGAACTTGAATTATCCGATATTTTTAATATCGAATCTGGAGAAGAGAATCAGTTATATATTGGAAAGGCTATTTCACAAAATAAAGCTTCTTTGGATGCCAGCATCCATGATTTTAGGATGTATAGAATTGGATTGACGAATAATCAGGTAAAAGGAATTTTTGAAAATGCCTTAAAAAAGCGCGATGGTGTAGTAAATGAGCGTAAAGACCCTCAGGATAACCTGCCTGAATTCTCAAGAACAAATCCACAACTTTACAATGAATTTTTATCTTCCGTAGAAGATATCGAAGTGGAAACTCAAGTGGGCGTTTTACCAAGATTGCCAAGAATGCTTAAAGCTACCTATAAAAATGGGCTAAAAGGCCCACAAGTAAAAATAACCTGGCCGGCTCCCGATGATAACAGCGAAGTTTTAAAAACAGGAACCTATGTCGTAAAAGGAAGTGTGGCCGGAACCGATTTAACACCTAAAGCGACGGTGAATGTTGTAGCTAAAACAATCGCTGAGAAGCCGGCCAGAGCATTAGAAGCTTTTGATTTAGATCAGGTAAGTTTAGAGTCAAATTCAAATGGACAAAACACGAAATTCATTGAAAATCGTGATAAATTTATAAATACGCTGGCAGAAACCAATCCAGATTCGTTTTTGTATATGTTTAGAAATGCATTTGGACAGGAGCAACCGGCGGGAGCAAAACCTCTTGGTGTTTGGGATACCCAGGAAACGAAACTACGTGGCCATGCGACGGGTCATTATTTAACAGCGATCGCTCAGGCATATGCCAGTACAGGTTACGATAAAGCTTTACAGCAAAATTTTGCCGATAAAATGGAGTATATGGTAAATACCTTATACCAATTATCGCAAATGTCTGGAAAACCAACTGAAGAAGGAGGCGATTTTAATGCCAATCCAACAGCGGTTCCTATGGGGCCTGGAAAAGAAATTTACAGCTCCGATCTTAGTGAAGAAGGTATTCGTACCGATTATTGGAATTGGGGAGAAGGCTTTATAAGTGCTTATCCACCAGATCAATTTATTATGCTTGAAAATGGAGCGGTGTATGGTACTGAAGAAACCAAAATTTGGGCACCCTATTATACGCTACATAAGATCCTTGCCGGGTTAATGGATATCTACGAAGTAAGTGGAAATGAAAAAGCCTTAGCTGTGGCTGAAGGTATGGGGGATTGGGTTTATGCGCGACTAAGTGAATTACCGACCGATACCCTTATAAGTATGTGGAATCGCTATATCGCGGGTGAATTTGGCGGAATGAATGAAGCAATGGCTCGTTTATATCGAATCACCGGAAAAGATACTTATTTAGAAACCGCCCGACTTTTTGATAACATCAAAGTTTTTTTTGGTGATGCTAATCATTCGCATGGCTTAGCCAAAAATGTAGATACGTTTAGAGGTTTACATGCCAATCAGCATATTCCGCAGATTGTAGGTGCTCTAGAAATGTATCGTGATTCCGATAAATCTGAATATTTTAATGTGGCCGACAACTTTTGGGTAAAGGCTACCAATGATTATATGTACAGTATTGGTGGGGTTGCAGGAGCCAGAAATCCTGCAAATGCCGAATGTTTTATTGCGCAACCGAGCACTTTATACGAAAATGGCTTATCTGCCGGTGGCCAAAATGAAACCTGTGCGACCTATAATATGCTAAAACTTACCCGTAATTTATTTCTTTACGAGCAGCGTCCGGAACTTATGGATTATTACGAGCGTGGATTGTATAATCATATTTTAGCTTCCGTAGCTGAAGATTCCCCGGCAAATACCTATCATGTTCCGTTGCGGCCGGGTTCCAAAAAAAGTTTTGGAAACCCTAATATGACCGGTTTTACCTGTTGTAATGGAACAGCTTTGGAAAGTAGTACAAAACTGCAGAATTCGATCTACTTCAAAGGAGCTGATAATAAAGCACTATATGTGAATCTTTATGTGCCGTCTACTTTGCATTGGCATGAAAAGAATATAAAACTTACTCAGGAAACTAATTTTCCAAATGAAGATCACACCAAACTCACGATTAATGGTAAAGGTAAATTCGACCTTAAACTACGTGTGCCGGGTTGGGCTACAAATGGATTTACCGTAAAGATCAATGGTAAGAATCAAAAAGTGAAAGCTACTCCCGGAACCTATTTAAGCCTTAGTAGAAAATGGAAAGATGGTGACACGGTAGAATTACAAATGCCGTTCGGCTTTTATTTAGATCCCATCATGGATCAGCAGAATATCGCAAGTTTATTTTATGGTCCTGTTCTATTAGCGGCTCAGGAAGATGAGCCAAGAACAGATTGGCGGAAAGTAAATTTCGATGCTGAAAATATTGGAGCTTCCATAAAAGGAAATCCGGAAGAACTGACTTTTGAAATTGACGGCTTGATTTACAAACCATTTTATGATACGTACGGAAGACATTCTGTATATCTCGATGTGGATTTAGATTCAGATTAAGTGTCTCTAAAACAAAATTTTAAAATACAAAACCTAAACCATCAGATGAAGAAATTATTAAGCTGCCTTTTCGTATTTATTAGTCTTTCTGCAAGCATGTATGCTAATGAAATGATTGATGTGATTAACACATTTAAAGCCGATAAATTTGCGTTAAGGCGTACTTATACTATGCGCGAATCCAAAGAATATTACGAACGTTACAACCGGTTTTATGCAAATTGGGAGACCAAATTAAATGATATAGATTTTAATGAACTGTCAAAAGATGGAAAAGCTGATTATGTACTTTTAAAAAATCTTATCAAAAAAGAGGAGTATCTCTTAAATCAGGATTACGATGCATTTAAGGAAGTAGCTTCCGTTGTTGATTTTGCAGATGATCTATATACTTTTATTCAGCAACGGAGAAGAGGAACGCAACCCGATGCAAAAGCATTGGCAATGGCTTTTAATGATGCTGAAAAAAGGATTTCAGAAAAAATAAAAGCACTTGAAAGTAATCAACTTGAAGATTGGCTTAAAGCTGAAAAGGCTGCAGCCATAATCTCTTCTTTACAAAGAGGTTTAAACGAAGCTTATAGCTTTTATTATGATTATGATCCAGATTTTACCTGGTGGATGAAAACTCCGTATGTATCTTTAGATCAAAAATTAAAGGAATATGCTGAATTTCTTAGGGAAAACTATTCAGAAGAAAGTCAAAAGGACGATGGTAGTGGAATTATAGGTCAACCGGTAGGTAGAAAAACCCTGATTAAAAATCTGGAATATGAGTTTATTCCTTATACACCGGAAGAACTGATAAAAACGGCTGAAAAGCAATTTGACTGGTGTAAAGCTGAAATGATTAAAGCTGCCAATGAAATGGGCTATGGTAACGACTGGAAAGCGGCTTTAGAGCATGTAAAGAATACTTATGTGGCTCCTGGTAAACAGCCAGAAGCTATTAATAATTTATATGATCATTCGGTAGATTTTATCGAAGAACGTGATCTTATCACTATTCCGGAACTAGCCAAAGAGACCTGGGGAATGATCATGATGACTCCGGAACGCCAAAAAGTGAATCCATTTTTTACCGGAGGTTGGGAGATTAGTATTTCGTATCCCACTGAAGGCATGGAGCATGAGGATAAATTAATGAGTATGCGTGGTAATAATCCCAATTTCTCATTTCCTACGGTACAACACGAATTACACCCAGGGCACAATCTTCAGTTTTATATGAATCAACGTAATAAGCCATATCGGAGCGTTTTTGATACTCCTTTTTGGATGGAAGGTTGGGCTTTATATTGGGAGATTAATTTGTGGAACAAAGATTTTCCCAGAACACCAGAAGAAAAAATGGGAATGCTTTTTTGGAGAATTCACCGTTGCGCACGAATCATTTTTTCCTTAAAATATCAGTTGGGAGAATGGACACCTCAACAATGTATCAACATGTTAGTAGACGAAGTAGGGCATGAGTATGCAAATGCCGAAGCTGAAGTTCGCCGATCTTTTGCAACATCGTACACTCCGCCATTATATCAATTAGCGTATATGATTGGTGGACTTCAGTTTTATGCCCTTAGAAATGAACTTTTAGAACAAGGATGGACAGAAAAGCAATTTCATGATCGTGTCATGAAAGAAAACATAATGCCGGTAGCCGTACTTCGATTACTGTTGGAAGATAAAGAGATTCCAAAGAATTATAAAGCGAACTGGAAGTTCTCAACCGATTTTAAATAATTCCCCCTCAAAATTAAAAAATGAGAATATTAAACGTATTACGTTTTTTGCTCCTTACCGGTATAATTTGGTCTTGCGGCAAAGAAGATAATAAAGTCTTATTATCTCCGGAAAAGGAAACAGCTATAAAAGAAAGCGGTTGGCAATACGAGCCATGGAGTGTACCGGTACATTATACTGATGCACCTTCAGAGCAATTCAACTCTCAAGTGCTGATACTTTCTTCAGATACCTTGACTGCGGAACGCTGGTTTAAAAAGATAGATGTAAAACCTTTTGCAACTTATAAAGTAACCGGTTATGTAAAAACAGAAGGGGTAGTAGGAGGCAGCGAGCAAAGTGGCGCCGGATTAGGTTTAGGGAAATTTGAATTTACTGGAGACACGATTTTTAAGGGGGATACCGACTGGACAAAAGTTGAAATGGAATTTTCTACAGCAATGGACGATAGTTTTATGCTGGAGCTTTTACTGGGAAAGAGAGGACAGGCAAAAGGAAAAGTTTATTTTGATCATTTTCAGTTAGAAGAAATCTCGGTTAAAGAGTTAAAACCAGAAATTACGGTAAACCTGGCCAAAAAATTAGAACCCATTTCGCCTTATATCTATGGTCAGTTTATCGAACATATGGGAAAATCTATTTATGGCGGAATGTGGGCAGAGATGCTGAACGATCGTAAATTTTATTATGTTCCTGGTATGGCAAAATCACCATGGGAAACGGCTGTTGATACCAATTTGGTTAAAATTGATAGTTCCTATTCTTATGCTCAGGGAAAATTACCAGTGTATCAGGTAAAAAATAATTTAAGTTTAAAACAAAAAAAATTAGCCATTGTTTCTGGTAAAAATTATCAAGGCCGATTGGTTTTTAAAGGAAGTGGTATTAAAAAAGTTTCTATTTCTTTAAATGGAAAAGAAGAGCATTTTGAGGTTTCAGACCATAATTTTCAGAAGCTACCATTTGAGATTTCTTCAGAAGAAACTAGCGATAATGTCGTTTTAGAAATTACTTTTAAAGGGAAAGGAAGGCTAACATTAGCAGCGGTTTCTTTAATGCCCTCAGATAATATTAAAGGCTTTCGCCCTGAAGTGATTGAATTAATGAAGCAATTAGACGCGCCAATTTACAGATGGCCAGGTGGAAATTTTGTTTCGGGTTACGACTGGAAAGATGGGATTGGCGATCCTGATAAACGCCCAACCAAATTTGAAAGAGCCTGGAATGGTTTAGAATACAATGATGTTGGGGTACACGAATTTATGGCACTTTGTAAAATTTTAGACACCAAGGCCAATATTGCGGTTAACACTGGTCTTGGTACTGCTGAACTTGCTGCGAATGAGGTTGAATATTTTAACGGAACTGTTTCTACAAAAATGGGCCAATGGAGAGCTAAGAATGGCCATCCAGAACCTTACCATGTAAAACTTTGGGCAGTAGGAAATGAGATGTTTGGTGACTGGCAACTAGGGCACATGCCTATCGAAGATTATGTAAAAAAGCATAACAAAGTGGCTAAAGCCATGTGGGAAGCAGATCCCGATATCGACCTGATCGCCGTGGGTTATCCCGGGAAATGGAATGATATGATGTATGAAAACAGTGCAGCGTATATGACTTTTATAAGTGAGCATTTTTATAAGCAAAACTGGCATGCCGGTGGTTTACTAACCCATGTAAACCAGATGCCGGAAGTGATCTCGGCTGTGGCTGAAGAGCATCGTAGAGCACGCAAGGAAATTCCCGGGATAGCAGATAAGAATATAAAAATCGCTATGGATGAGTGGAATTACTGGTACGGACCACATGTGTATGGTTTATTAGGTACGCGTTATTTTTTAAGAGATGCATTGGGTATCGCTGCCGGATTGAATGAATTCTCTCGTCAGTCGGATATTTATTATATGGCCAATTATGCACAAACCGTTAATGTAATCGGAGCGATAAAAACGACTAAAACCGATGCATGGTTAGAGGGAACAGGACTAGTTTTAAAATTATACCGTAAAGAGTTTGGTGCGCAGCCGGTTGAATTTACTGGATCGCCAGAACCATTAGATGTTTCAGTAACTTTAACTAAAGATGGTGAATATTTGACGATTTCAATAGTCAATGCGACGCATGGACAACAGGTTTTAAAATTAGATGGTCTTTCAGGAAGTATAGCAACTTCTGGAAAAGCATTTATCATTTCAGGGGAACATGATATGGTTTTTAATGATGAAGACAATAAGGAGCGCATCAGCATTACTGAATCGGGCATAGAAATTTCAGAAAATAGTATTGCGGTTCCTAAGGAAAGTGCCGGGATCTATAAGTTTAAAATACATCAATAATTCGGCAATTTAAATAAGCATAAACAACTATAGGTTGGGATTGGACATTTTCGTCGCAATTCCTGATAATTGAGCAAACAATGAACATGAGAACGAAATTACAAATATTCCTACTATTGTTTTTAATAACGGTAACGGTAAATGCGCAAGAGAAATCAACGTATTGGGATAACCTTAAAGATCGGGAATCTACTCTGAGGATAGAGGATGGTTTTACAGAAGTAAAAACCGATGAGTTTACTTTAAAACTGGTAAATGCTTCACAAACCGTAGCCGGATTATACCCAAATTCAGATCCTGATTTTGATTTTACTACGGGTGAACGTATCGAAATTCGTGATAAAGATGGCATTTATTACATAGGTGATTTGAATTTCAGAATAAAAGGAGACAACGGCCAATGGGAATCATTTTCAACAGCTAAAAACCGAAAAAAGGTAGAAGCCTTAACGGTTTCCGGCGATGTCTTAGCTGCTGCAGATTTGAGTAATACTTTAGGTAAAAACAATCCGCTTAGTATTAAAAGATATTATGAGAAAAAAGACGGGGCTTTAGTGTTGAGATTTGAAATTACAAATCCTACAAAAAAATCTGTAGAGATTGGAGCCTTAGGAACACCAATGGCTTTCAATA
Source organism: Zunongwangia sp. (assembly GCF_048269745.1). NCBI lineage: Bacteria > Pseudomonadati > Bacteroidota > Flavobacteriia > Flavobacteriales > Flavobacteriaceae > Zunongwangia > Zunongwangia sp. The sequence goes on from NZ_JBLXIB010000013.1 coordinate 50,311, forward strand.
ATATTTTAGAAGGAAAACATCTTGATGAAACTCATGCTGACAATGTATTTTTTGATCCTTACATTGGTAAAGATGCCGGTTATGTAGAAGTAAAGCATCTTACCGGAGAAGGACAGGTTTTACTGGTGTTACCAGAGCAAAATATGCCTTTCGAGGCTTACCGACCTTTAAATGATGATCCTACTAGAAGAAGTATTGTTTTTGAAGGAGTACATGAATGGATGGCTTTAAGTAAAGCATATGCTGAAAAGGAGTGGAAAGGTAAAAAACAGTGGAACAAACCCACATCTTTGATTCTTAGAGGTGGGGAAACCAAAAATTTTGCGTTGAAATTTGTATTAGCACCGGGCATCAAGCAGATTCAGGATAAATTAATTGAAGAAAAACGGCCGGTGGCGGTTGGCGTACCGGGGTATGTATTGCCAATGGATGTAGACGGAAAGTTATTTCTGAATTATCCGGAAGAAGTTGGAGCTATTTTAGTAGAACCTAAAGGCGCGCTTAAAATTACTGAAATTGGTAAAAAAGGTGCTGGATTTAACGAATATCAGGTAGAAGGAAAAATTTGGGGTAGAAGTCGTGTAACGGTAACCTATAAAGATGGTCTGGAGCAAACCATTAATTATAAGGTAATTAAACCTGAGACTGAAGTTGTAGATGATTTTGGGCATTTTTTAATGACGGAACAGTGGTTTGATCAACCCGATGAATTCTTTGGAAGAACAAATTCGGTGATCTCTTATGATTATGAAGACAAAAAGCAGATCACACAGGACAGTCGCGCCTGGGTAGCTGGATTAAGTGATGAAGGTGGGGCAGGAAGCTGGTTAGGAGCAATGATGAAACAGCTTATTCAGCCAGAAAAGGAAGAGATTGAAAAGCTTCAGTTATTTATCGATGAAACACTTTGGGGTGGGATTCAGTATGATGAAGGAGATCGAAAATACGGTGTTAAAAAAAGTGTTTTCTTTTATGAGCCAGATTCTTTACCAAAAGGTACCTATAGCGACTCGATAAACTATAATACCTGGGCTGCGTGGAATAAAAAAGGAGCAGACGATCCTGGAAGATCGTATAATTATCCTCATGTTGCAGCAGCCTATTGGGTAATGTACCGTTTAGCCAGATATCACGAAGGTTTAGTTGATAATCACGACTGGAAATGGTATTTGGGGCAGGCCTACCATACATCGGTAACCATGACAGAATTAGCTCCTTGGTATGCTGAATTTGGACAAATGGAAGGAACTGTTTTCTTAAACATTTTAAAAGATCTGAAAGCTGAAGGTTTAACCGACATGGCGACTAAACTAGAAGCTTCGATGAAGAAAAGAGCCGATCACTGGAAATCTTTAAACTATCCGTTTGGTAGTGAAATGCCGTGGGATTCTACCGGCCAGGAAGAAGTTTTTATGTGGAGTGATTATTTTGGATATCAGCAAAAAGCCAATGTTACTTTAAACGCAATTTTGGCTTACATGCCAACCATGCCACACTGGGCGTATAATGGTAACGCGCGTAGATATTGGGATTTCTTATACGGAGGAAAATTATCCAGAGTAGAGCGCCAAATTCATCATTATGGATCGGGTTTAAATGCGATTCCGGTTTTGAAAGCGTATCGCGATCATCCAGATTTTTATTTATTGAAAGTTGGTTATGGCGGAACTTTAGGAGCGATTTCTAATATCACCCAGGATGGATTTGGTTCTGCAGCTTTCCATTCCTATCCATCAACGATGAGAATCGATTATTTATCGGGGGACTATGGTTCTAACTTCTTTGGATATGCGGTAAATTCGGCTACTTATGTTACCAATAACGAAGATCTAGGATGGCTTTCTTTTGGAGGAAATATCGAGGAGAACGATGATGAAATAAAAGTAGTGCTGACAACGGCAGCTAAAAGCAAGATCTATTTTGAACCAAAAGAATTATGGTTAACACTGGATGCGGGTACTTTTAAAGAATTGATTTACGATAAATCTTCCGGAGAAATTGAATTGGTTTTAAATAAAAAAACCAGCGATAGTCCAGAAGCTTACTTAAGATCGAATAAAGGAATCGGTTTGAAATTCGATAAAATGAACGGTGCTTATAAGATTAAGTTATATAAGAAGCCAAAGACCATCCTTTTAAAGTAGTTCTATAGTTATGCAGTAATAGTTTTGAGTGTTAATTTTAAATAAGGAGAGGTCAAAAGGCCTCTCTTTTTTGTAGAAGAAAAATCTATAAATATTCAGTAATTTGAGGCTTTTTCTTTTTTCCGATAGTCTGAAATACTAATTCCTTTACAGTTTTTAAAAAATTTATTGAGATGGCTTCCATCGGTAAAACTAAATTCTTCCGGAATCTCTTTTACACGCATATTGCTGAATTTTAATCTGTTCTCTATAAGATGTATTTTGTATTTCGAGATGTAATCCTGCAAACCAATTCCCGCATTTGCTTTAAAATACCTACTTAAATAATTTGTGGAAATATTGAAATGTCCTGCCATAGCTCTGGCACTTAAATTTTCGGGGGTATAAATATGTTCTTGGATATAATGTATAATCTGAATATGACGTTGATCTTTTTCGGCACTTTGGCCTACATAATGTAATAGGTTTCTAGTAATGATGATTAGTAAAGAATTGATAAGGTGTGAAGTAAGTTCATGACTAAAAATATCCTGTTTTTTGATGCCATCTAAAATAGAATAAACGATATGCTTAACCAGCTTTTTATCTTCAGAAAGATGAAGAATATTTTCATTAACTATTCCTGCATTATTTAAAGCGCATTTTAAATGATCGATATATTTCCATTTATAATCTTTCAAATAAATATAATTGAAACGAATAAGCAAAAATTCAGTAGTATTTTCAACATGAAACGTGTGCATATCTTCCGGCGTAAGTAAAAATAGGTTTTCCTTTTCGTAAGCTTTGGTTTTCGTATTTAAAGTATAGTTCCCATTTCCTGAAATCACGTAAACAATCTGAAAAAAATTAAAACGCCTATTTTCTATAGGACATTCATCTACTTTTTCATAAATAATATCCACCGGCTTGTGCAATTGTTCTATCCCCATGCTACAAATGTACAGGATTAGGTAAAAATTATACCGAATTTTGTCCGATTTCAGTTATAAATTTGTTTTCTAATCCTAATGGAAAGTATAGAAAACATAGAATTATGATGAATGCAGTCGTATTAAAGAATTTTGGAAGTGTAGATCAATTAAAACTAAAACAAATAAAGCGTCCTGAAATTAATGAGAATGAAGTTTTGATTAAAGTAAAAGTTTTTAGTATTAATCCGGTAGATATTAAAACTCGTCAGGGTGAAGCTATGGCTAGTAGGTTAAAACATTACGATCCTTTAATTTTAGGTTGGGATGTAGCAGGCGTGATATCGAAATTAGGAAAAAATGTAAATACTTTTAAAGTAGGTGATCCTGTTTTTGGAATGCTGAATTTTATAGGACATGGACAGGCTTACGCCGAGTATGTTGCTGCTCCGGTAGACCAAATTGCTAAAATTCCACCTCAAATTTCTTTTGCTCAGGCTGCTGCAAGTACTCTTGCTGCATTAACCGCATGGCAAGCGTTTACTTATTATGGTAAATTAAAAAAGGATGATAAAGTATTAATTCATGGAGCTTCGGGTGGTGTTGGCCATTTTGCAGTACAAATTGCGAAATATCTATGTGCATATGTTATTGGTACTTCTTCGGTGAAAAATAGGGATTTTGTACTTTCTTTAGGAGCAGATCAGCATGTAGATTATAATACTCAGAAGTTTGAAGATAGCTATTCAAATTTAGACTTTGTACTAGAATCTATTGGGAATGAGAATTTCCAAAAATCGGTAAAAACTCTGAAAAAGGGAGGTACTATTATTAATTTACCTTCCGGACATACCAAAGCAGATGAGCATGCTGCTGAAGCTAAAAATCTAAAAGCAAATTATTTTATGTCGGTTTTTTCAGATGGAAAGCATATGCAAAAAATAGCCGATTTATTGGAAGCTGAACTACTTATACCTAATATTGGGGCTGTTTTTAAATTCAACCAAATTCAAGAAGCTCATTTGCACTTGGAACATGGTGGAGTGCGAGGTAAGATTATTGTAGAAATAGATTAAAAAATTGCGAATCCTCAAGCTGAGGATGTTTTTCTTCCCCATGATTTCCAGGTTTAGAGTTGAAAAAATATTTAAAAAAATAGAAGAAAATAAGTTAGCTGAGGTTTTAAAATTTTTTAAAGAAGCATCTCAGCGTATTGCAGAAATGGATGTTAATCATTGGCAATGCTGGAATAATCTGTGGCAAGAAAAAATAGACTAGGTAAAAGATGGTCTTAAAAATGGTGAATATAATTTCATCAAAAATTTTAAAGCAACAATACTGGGAATGTTGCGTATTTTGGAGCAAGATTTTTTATACTAAGGGAATCAGCCAGAAGATGCATATTACATATTTATTTATGAGGAGAACTTAAAATACTTTTTTAAGTATAAACTTCACAAAAAAACCGCTCATTCTAAGAGCGGTTTTTAATTTTATAGCTTTTATTTATCCAATAGTTTAGATAAATTTAATCGTCGTCTTCAGTTCTATCTTCAGATTTCTCCGGGATTTCTATTATTGGTTCTGTAAAATCTTCATCATCGTAATCATCCTCATCAAAATTAGCCATCTTATTCTCTAATCGAGTACTAACTTTTACTAAATAAATAGTTTCGTCGGTTTTCACTTCTACAGCTTCAATAGTTTCTCCTTTGGCATTTTTAAAAGAAATGATATGGTCATCATCATAACCATCAGGATATTTCTCTACTAAAAGGCCTAAAATTTCAGGTGTTAATTTTTTGAAATCTACAATTACTCTTTTCATTTTTTGGTTGATTTTCTACGATTGCAATTATAAATAAAATTATAAAATCATTACAGATAAACTTTTAATTAAATTGTTATTTAAAATTATACTAATCAAGCGGTTTTATAAAATTCAAATGCATTAAATATCAATTCATTAGGAACTTGACAATCAATTTCTGGAGCACCAATATCTTTCAATAATACAAAATTGATAATTCCGGCTTCATTTTTCTTATCAAATTTCATTAGATCTATAATTTTTTCAATGTCTTTTTGAGAGAAATCAACTTTTCCATAAAGTTCAATAATTCTTTTGGTTATTCCTTCTAGCTTATCCTTAGGGAAGTTTTTTAACTCTTTAGAGATATAGGTAGCTAGTATAATACCAATAGCTACAGCTTCACCATGTAATAAAGTTTGCTTCTCTTGGTGGGTTAAACAATAGGATTCTATAGCGTGGCCAAGCGTATGCCCATAATTTAATGTTTTTCGTAATCCGTTTTCAAAAGGATCTTCTGCCACCACTTTAGCCTTAATATCTATCGAAACACGAATAATATCATCTAAATCATTTAAAGTTAAATCACTTAACTTACCTACTTTATTCCAGTAATCCTCATTAGCAATTAAACCATGTTTCAGAATTTCGGCTAAACCACTACGCATTTCTTCTGTAGGTAATGTAGCTAGATAATCGGAATCTACTAATACCATTTCTGAATTAGCAATTACTCCAATCTGATTTTTAAGATTACCTAAATCTACCCCTGTTTTTCCGCCTACAGAAGCATCTACCATTGAAAGTAGAGTAGTAGGTACATTTATATACTTTATACCACGTTTAAAAGTAGACGCTACAAAACCACCTAAATCGGTTACTACACCACCCCCAAGATTGATTAGTAAGCTTTTTCGATCACCTTCAAGATCTGATAGCGCTTCCCAAACGCCCATACAGGTATCTAAATTTTTATGAGGCTCTCCAGCTTCAATTTCAATAATTTCAATGGCAGTGTTTGTGTTAATCTTTGGTAAAAAAGCAGGTAAACAATGCTCGTGAGTGTTAGAATCTACTAAAATAAAAATCTTGGAATGCTTATTGTCCAATAAATATTCGTTGATTTTGGAATATGCTTTTTCTTTATAGAAAACGGTTCCTTTTGCCGTATTTGCCATGATTTTGGATGTTTTAAACAGATTCGAAAATAAGGAGAAATAATTAAAACAAAATAACGATTCAATAATTATATTTGTGTAATTACTTAACTAGACTAAATGATTAGAAAAAAAATATTTAATGATACAAAAACAGCTTTTAAATTAAAATCGGATTCAGATTTAGATCGTGCGATTTTCCTATTTACTATGATGGGAAAGCCAACTTTAGTTAAAACTGGAATTGCTGCTACAAAAATGTCTTTGAAAATGAACTTGCCAGTAGAAGGAATCATTAAAAAAACCATTTTTGAACAATTTGCTGGTGGCGAGACTATGGAAGATTGCAAGAAGACGATCCATAAGATGTATAAAGCTAATTTGTATAGTATTTTAGACTACTCAGTAGAAGGGAAAGCAACCGATGAAGAATTTGATGCTGCGTTAGAAAAAAAGTTGAAGTTAATAAAATTTGCTTCTGAAAATGAAGAGTCTCCATTTGCTGTTTTTAAACCAACAGGTGTAGGTAGATTTGAGATTTGGGAAAAAAAAACTGCTAAGTTAAGTCTCGATGAAACAGAGAAAGAAGAGTGGGATCGCGTTAAAAATAGAGTTGAAAAACTTTGTAAAACTGCTTACGAATTAAAAGTTCGTTTGTATGCTGATGGAGAAGAAACTTGGATGCAAACAGCTGCAGACGATCTTGTAGAAGATATGATGCGAAAATACAATAAGGAAGAAGCTATTATTTTCAACACCTTGCAATGTTACCGATGGGATCGTATAGAATATCTTAAAAATTTGCATGAACGTGCAAGAAAAGAAGGATTTAAAATAGGAGCCAAAATTGTTCGAGGCGCTTATATGGAAAAAGAAAATAAGCGTGCTAAAAAGTTAGGTTATACTACACCAATTTGCGAGAGTAAAGAAGCTACAGATGTGAATTTTAATAGTGTAATGTCTTATTGCCTTGCAAATTTAGAAGATATTTCCGTTTTTATAGGGACACATAATGAGGTTAGTAATTATTTGGCTTTGCAAATTATGGAAGATAAAAACTTAACTAATGATGATTCTAGAATTTGGTTCAGCCAGTTATTTGGGATGAGTGATAATTTGAGTTATAATCTTGCCAAAAAAGGTTATAATGCAGCTAAGTTGATGCCTTTTGGTCCGGTTAAAGATGTGGTGCCTTATTTAATGCGAAGGGCTCAAGAAAACTCATCTGTAAAAGGACAAACAGGGAGAGAATTATCGTTGTTACTAGAAGAACGTAAACGTAGAAAAGGAAAAGAAGCTCGGCATGATCGCCAAGAAAAAGAGAATTTTTAAAAGTCATAAATTGAAATAAAAAAAGCGGAACGTTTAGTTCCGCTTTTTTATTCGTTATTAGTATTTATTATCCTTCTGAAGATGATTCTTCCATGGTGTGGTACACATTCTGAACATCGTCATCTTCTTCTAATTTTTCTAATAATTTTTCTACATCTTCAGCTTCTTCCGTAGATAATTTTTTAGTGACTTGTGGTATTCTTTCGAAACCTGAAGATAAAATTTCTATTTCTCTACTCTCTAACTCTTTTTGGATACTTCCATAATTTTCAAAAGGAGCATAGATGTGAATACCATCTTCATCTTCAAAAACTTCTTCTGCACCAAAATCGATAAATTCCAGTTCTAATTCTTCAGGATCTAAACCTTCAGCGTTAATTCTGAAATTACAGGTGTGATCGAACATAAATTCAACGGAACCTGAAGTTCCTAAATTTCCATCACATTTATTAAAATGGGAACGTACGTTTGCTACCGTACGGTTGTTATTATCGGTAGCTGTTTCTACCAAAATAGCAATTCCGTGAGGTGCATATCCTTCGAATAATACTATTTTATAATCTCCCTGACTTTTATCTGAAGCCCTTTTAATAGCACGCTCAATATTATCTTTAGGCATGTTAACACTTTTTGCGTTTTGTATAACTGCCCTCAATTTAGCGTTAGAGTCTGGATCTGGTCCACCTTCTTTAACTGCCATTACAATATCTTTACCTATACGAGTAAACGCCTTAGCCATTGCAGACCAGCGTTTCATCTTACGTGCTTTTCTAAATTCAAATGCTCTTCCCATAATAATAAAAATGAAATCCGAGCAAAAATATAAAAAAGCCACTAAAAATGTTTTAAAATTGGTAGCTTTCTGCTAAAAAATGCCGCTGTAAAATTTATTTGGCTTCAATTATAGCATCAATAGTTTTTGCCATATCAAAATCTTTTTGAGTAACTCCTCCAGCATCGTGAGTGGTTAAGGATATTTCTAATTGATTATAAGCGTTTGCCCAATTTGGATGATGTTGAGTTGCTTCTGCTTCAAAAGCAATTCTAGTCATTACCGTAAATGTATCCTTGAAGTTTTCGAATTCTAGGCTAATGTGTAGCATGTTTTTGCTATAGGTCCATCCGTCTAAAGATTCTAGCTTTTCGTTAATCTGCGAATCGGTTAATTTTTCCATAACTATTTTTTTAAGTTTAAAATTAAAGTTAGGAATACTTATTTTGAATAAAGAGCAGGTAAATGGGTTTAATATAAGATTAACCTATTTTTTAAGAGAAGCTTCAATAACCTGTTGTACTGTTATTTGTAAGTTTTTTGGAAGTAAATTATCTTTTGGTAAAACTGCTAAATAACGATCTTCGTTACTATTATATACATTTTTAAAACGTAAGTTTTTATAGCCTAATATTTCGCAAACATCTTCAATAAAATCTTTTTGATGCACTAGATCTGAACTTCCTAAATGAAAGATACCTTGTTTATTCCTATTGATTATATAATGTACTTGTTGGGTCACTTTACTGATTTCGGTAACATTAATAACTACATTCGGAAAAACTTCAATAGCTTCTTCTAAATCTATAAGTGTTTTTATTTCTTTAAGTCTGGGGGAACCTTGACCAAATACCATAGGCAGTCTTAAAATATTGTATTTATTGTTAGGTAAGCGTAATAAGGCATTTTCAATCTTAATTTTAAAACGTCCATAAATGCTTTGTGATAATGTTTTATCGTACTCGTAACTAGGATAATTTGTAAAAGCATCGAAAACATTTGCTGAACTTATAAATATGAGTTTACAGGAATGGTTAAGTATATAATTTATAGCCGAATAGTGTAACCCTAATTGTGCCTCAAAACTGCCTCGAACAGCAGATATAATAATTGTGGGTTTTAAATTGTGTAGTAGTAACTCTAAATTTTCAGTTTCCATATCGAATTGATGAAACTGATGATTTTTCTCGAATTCGGTATTATCTGTAAAATATGTTCCGTGAGTATCAAAATAGGAGCATAGCTCTTTATAAATGGCATTGCCAATAAAGCCGCTAGCTCCTAAAACTAAAATACGTTCCAAATAAATTATCCTTTATAAAAAGGCAATTTCACCTGTGTAGCCGGTATTGTTTTTTTACGAATTTGAATATTTATTTTCTTTCCGAAACCTACATATTCTGTTTTAACGTATCCTAAACCAATTCCTTTTTCTAACGACGGTGCCATAGTGCCCGATGTAACATTTCCTATAACTTCTCCTTCTTCATTCACGATGTTGTATCCTTGTCTAGGGATTCCTCGTTCATCAAGTTCAAACGCAACTAATTTACGTTTTGGTCCTTCTTCTTTTTCTTTTTTTAAAGCTTCAGAATTTATAAAATCTTTATTGAATTTTGTGATCCATCCTAATTTAGCTTCAATAGGAGAGGTGGTATCATCAATATCATTTCCGTAAAGACAAAATCCCATTTCTAATCGAAGTGTATCTCTTGCTGCTAGGCCAATAGGTTTAATTCCAAAATCGGCACCAGCTTCCATTACTTTATCCCAAATTTCTTCAGCATATTCATTTTTAAAATAAATTTCAAATCCGCCGCTACCTGTATATCCTGTTGCTGAAATTATTACTTTATCTTTTCCGGCGAAATTACCAACTTCAAAAGTATAAAATTTCATAGCACTTAAATCTACATCAGTAAGTTTTTGCATTGCTTCAGCAGCTTTTGGCCCTTGTATAGCAAGCAACGAAAATTCATCGCTCATATCGCTAAGGTGCGCATCCATAGAATTATGTTTGCTAATCCATTGCCAATCTTTTTCGATATTAGAAGCATTAACAACTAACAAGAATTTTTCAGCATTAATTCTATAAATAATCAAATCGTCTACAATACCGCCATCTTCATTTGGCATGCACGTATATTGTGCTTGTCCATCTACAAGTTTTGCAGCATCGTTAGACGAAATTAATTGTATTAGTTCTAAAGCATGTTCCCCGGTAACTAAAAATTCTCCCATGTGTGATACATCGAACACGCCCAATTTTTCTCTAACAGTTTGGTGTTCGGCATTAACGCCTTCGTAAGAAACAGGCATATTGTATCCTGCAAATGGAACCATTTTGGCTCCCAGAGCTTTATGTTTATTCGCTAGTGCAACTTCTTTCATCTTGATTATTAGTTTGCGCAAATTTATAGAATTAAGGCTGAATTTTCCATAGTTTCTTAGAAATTGTGAAGGAAATGTCAAAGCTTCTTTTTTGCTTTTTATAAAATGTATCTTTGAGTAAACCTTTAAAAATCGATAATTCTATGAAGATTTTTTCTGCATCTCAGTTAAAACAAGCAGATAAGCTTACTATAAAAAACCAGAGTATAACGTCTGTCGAACTTATGGAAAGAGCTGCAACATTAGCTTTTAACGAAATACACAAAAGGTTAGAAAATGCCTCGATTACTATAAAATTATTTTGCGGAGTAGGTAATAATGGCGGAGATGGTTTGGTTATCGCAAGACTTTTACTAGAGGCAGGGTATAGTGTATCCGTTTTTATTGTGAATTATACCGATAATCGATCGGATGATTTTTTGCAGAATTATGAACGCTTAAAAGGGATTACTACTAATTGGCCAAATTCAATAAAAAATGAAGATGATTTTCCGGAGATTGATAGGAATGATTTTGTAATTGATGCTATTTTCGGAATTGGTCTTAATCGCTCTTTAGAAGGTTGGGTGGCAAAACTGGTGAATATTATTAATACCTCTAAAGCATTTACTTTGGCAATAGATGTACCTTCAGGTTTATTCTTAGATCGAGTACCAACAGAAAATGATGCAGTTATTTCAGCAGATTTTACAATTAGTTTCCAAACGCCCAAATTGGTTTTCTTTCTTCCAGAAACTATGGATTATGTTGGTGATTTGCAGATTTTAGATATAGGCTTAGATCGGGAATTTTTGAATACAGAAAAAACAAATGCTTATTTAATTAGTAAGCTGGAAGCACGAAGCTTATATAAACCCCGAAAAACAAATTCTCATAAAGGCAATTATGGCCATGCATTAGTAATAGGCGGGAGTTATGGCAAAATAGGAAGTGTAGTTTTGGCAACTAAAGCAGCTTTGCGAACAGGTGCCGGATTAGTGAGTGCTTTTGTACCAAAATGCGGCTATCAGATTCTTCAAATTTTGTTACCGGAAGCTATGGTGATTACTGATAAAAATGAAGAAAAATTAACGGCTATTAATTATGAACTGGATCCTTCAGTAATTTGTTTTGGAATGGGAGCTGGTACAGCTCCGGATACTATTGAAGCGTATAAAATTTTACTTCAGGAGACAGAAAAACCAATGTTGATTGATGCAGATGGTTTGAATATGCTGGCAAAAAATAGGGAGCTTTTAGAATTTCTTCCGAAGAAATCTGTTTTAACACCACATCCTAAAGAATTGCAACGATTAATAGGCGAATGGAAAGATGATTTTGATAAGCTTGAAAAGTTAGAAGCGTTTACTGAAAAATTCGATGTTATTGTAGTGCTGAAAGGCGCTCACACTTTTACAATTGGAGAAGGTCAGATTTATATCAATAATTCTGGAAATCCAGGAATGGCAACAGCCGGCAGTGGCGACACACTTTCTGGAATTATTAGCGGTTTAATGGCTCAGCAATATGAACCTTTAGCCGCAGCTATTCTAGGTGTGTATTTGCATGGTGCAGCCGGAGATCTTGTGGCAGAAGAGCAATCCTACCAATCGCTTATTTCTGGCGATATTTCTGAAAAAATGGGGGCTGCTTTTAAATCACTATTTTCAGAATAAAAAGGTATCAGTTTTATCAATTTTAGCTTTATTAGGATTAATTTATCAAAATTTGGATAACTTATAGCTATCATCGAATTTTGCGCTACTTTAAATTACAGTTCTTATGGAGCAAGTATATTACATTACTTCGGATATTTTAGATTTAGCTATAATTAGAGATATTATAGATACTAAGAAGAGATTAGCTCTAAGTGTTGAAGCGCAATTAAATATTAAAAAATCCAGACAATATTTAGATGCTAAAATAAATAAAAGTAATGTCCCTATTTATGGAATTAATACAGGTTTTGGGGCATTGTGTAATGTAAAAATCACTTCAGAAAAATTAACTGTTTTACAAGAAAATTTAGTGAAATCACATGCTTGCGGAACTGGAGATAAAGTAGCAAAATCTATAATACGATTAATGTTATTGTTAAAAATTCAGTCGCTTAGCTATGGAAATTCTGGAGTAGCATTAAAGACAGTAGAGCGACTAATCGATTTTTTTAATGAAGATATTTTACCAGTAGTTTACGAACAAGGTTCATTAGGTGCTTCAGGAGATTTAGCGCCATTAGCGCATTTGGCTTTACCAATAATAGGGGAGGGAAATGTGTATTATAAAAATGAAATTATTACAGGTGCTGAGATTTTGGAAAAATTTGGATGGCAACCTGTAAAATTACAATCTAAAGAAGGTTTAGCATTATTAAATGGAACTCAGTTTATGAGTGCTCATGCAGTGCATTGTCTTATAAAAGCTTATAAACTTTCGTATTCTGCCGATTTTATTAGTGCGGTTTCGATGGATGCTTTCGATTGTAATTTATCTCCATTTGATGAATTAGTACATTTGGTAAGACCGCATCGTGGACAACTAAAAACGGCTGAAAAAATACGTGAATTTTTAGCAGGAAGTGAATTAGCTTTACAAGAAAAAGAAAACGTACAAGATCCGTATTCGTTTAGATGCGTGCCTCAAGTTCATGGAGCGACAAAGGATACTTTAAATTTTGTATATAATACTGTAAAAACTGAAATTAATTCAGTAACTGATAATCCGAATATTTTTGTTGATGATGATAAAATTATTTCTGGAGGAAATTTTCATGGTCAGCCTCTGGCTTTAGCTATGGATTATTTAGCAATTGCTATGGCTGAATTAGCTAATATTTCTGAAAGAAGAATTTATCAATTAGTTTCAGGATTGCGTGGGTTGCCAAACTTTTTAGTTGAAAATCCAGGGTTGAATAGTGGTTTTATGATACCGCAATACACGGCTGCTAGTATTGTAAGCCAAAATAAACAATTGTGTACACCATCTTCAATAGATTCTATTGTGTCTTCAAATGGGCAAGAAGATCACGTAAGTATGGGAGCAAATGCGGCTACAAAATTAGTTCGAGTTATGGATAATGTAGATACTGTTCTAGCTATCGAACTTTTTAATGCTTCACAAGCATTACATTTTAGAGAACCTATAAAATCTTCAGTGAAAATAGAAACAGTTTTAGCTAATTTCAGAAAAGAGATTCCTATAGTTACAGATGATGTTATGATGGCTCCTCTTATTCAGACTTCAAAATCTTTTATTGAAAAATTTATTAATAAAGAAAACTATCTAGATTATTAAAGTATGAGCAGTTGTAGTATAAAAAAAGCTCCATGAATTCATGGAGCTTTTTTTACTTTTAAAAAAGAAAGTAACTTTATTTTTTAGGCTCAGATTCTTCAGTATTTTTTTCTACTGTTATTACTAATTCTTCTTCACCTTCTTTGTAATCCATTTTTATTTTATCACCTTCAGAAATTTTAGAGTTTATAATTTCTTCAGCTAAAGCATCTTCAATATATTTTTGAATTGCTCGGTTTAGAGGTCTAGCCCCGTATTGCTTGTCGAATCCTTTTTCAGCAATAAAATCTTTTGCTTTTTTAGAAAGTTCCAAATTATATCCCAACCCGCTAATTCTACCGAATAACTTAGAAAGTTCAATATCTATAATTTTATGAATATCTTCTCTTTCCAATGCATTGAAAACAATAACATCGTCAATTCTATTTAAGAATTCAGGAGCAAAAGCTTTTTTAAGGGCATTTTGAATGACGCTTCTTGTATTTTCGTCGGCTTGTAATTTTTGAGATTGTGTTCCAAAACCAATACCTTGACCGAAATCTTTTAACTTACGAGCTCCAATATTAGAAGTCATAATGATAATGGTATTTCTAAAATCAATTTTTCGACCTAAACTATCCGTTAAATATCCATCATCAAGAACTTGCAGAAGCATATTGAATACATCTGGATGCGCTTTTTCAACTTCATCTAAAAGAATTACAGCATAGGGCTTTCTTCGAACTTTTTCGGTAAGTTGTCCACCTTCTTCGTAACCAACATATCCCGGAGGTGCTCCAATTAATCGAGATACAGCGAATTTTTCCATATATTCACTCATGTCGATTCTAATTAAAGTGTCCTCATTGTCGAACAATTCTCTAGCTAATACTTTAGCCAATTGTGTTTTACCAACACCGGTTTGTCCTAAGAAAATAAAAGAGCCAATTGGTTTATTTGGGTCTTTTAGACCTGCACGATTACGTTGTATTGCTTTTACTACTTTAGCAACAGCATCGTCTTGACCAATTACTTTACCTTTTATTTTGTTAGGTAATTCTACTAATTTATTAGATTCTGTTTGTGCAATTCTATTAACAGGGACACCTGTCATCATAGAAATTACATCGGCAACATTATCTTCGCTTACGGTTTCTTTATGTTTTTTAGAGTCTTCTTCCCAGCGTTCTTGAGCAATTGCTAATTCTTTTTCAAGGTTTTTTTCGTCATCTCTTAGTTTTGCTGCTTCTTCATATTTCTGCTTCTTTACAACTGAGTTTTTCTGCTCGCGAACTTCTTCAAGTTTACGTTCTAAATCCAGAATTTGCTTTGGAACATCTATATTAGTGATGTGTACTCTAGAACCAGCTTCATCTAACGCATCGATTGCCTTGTCTGGTAAAAATCGTTCTGTCATATAACGATTTGTAAGTTTTACGCAGGCTTCTATTGCTTCTTGCGTATATTCTACGTTATGATGTTCTTCGTACTTATCTTTAATATTATTTAATATTTCGATAGTTTCATCTACAGAAGTAGGTTCTACAATTACTTTTTGGAATCTACGTTCTAAAGCACCATCTTTTTCGATGTATTGTCTGTACTCATCCAAAGTAGTAGCACCAATACATTGTATTTCTCCACGGGCTAACGCAGGCTTAAACATATTACTAGCATCTAAACTACCCGTTGCACCACCAGCGCCTACTATTGTATGAATTTCATCAATAAAAAGAATAATATCATCATTCTTTTCTAATTCATTCATTACCGCTTTCATTCGTTCTTCGAATTGTCCACGGTATTTAGTGCCTGCAACAAGACTAGCAAGGTCTAATGTAACAACACGTTTATCGAATAAAATTCTAGAAACTTTACGTTTTACAATTCTAAGCGCTAAACCTTCAGCAATTGCAGATTTACCTACACCAGGTTCTCCAATTAATAGCGGGTTGTTCTTTTTACGTCTACTTAATATTTGCGAAACACGTTCTATTTCTTTCTCTCTACCAACAACAGGGTCTAGTTTATCTGCTTCAGCCATCGCTGTAAGATCACGACCAAAATTATCTAAAACAGGAGTTTTAGACTTTTTGTTGGTTTTGCTAGCGCCACTACTTCCAGAGCCACCACCGCTACTAAACGGATTATCTTTTGTAGCATCATCCGCAGAACTGTCTTCATCAGAAAAAGATTCGGCAGTAGGATCTTGTATGTAATCATCATCATTATTTGCTGTCATAAACTTAAACTGATCTTTAACACCATCATAATCAATTTTTAATTTATTGAGTAGACGTGTAGTTGGATCATTCTCATTACGTAAGATGCATAATAACAAATGAGCCGTGTTAATATTAGAACTCTGAAATAATTTAGCTTCTAAAAAAGTTGTTTTTAATGCTCTTTCCGCTTGTCTGGTTAAATGAAGATTTTTCTTTTCATTAGAAACCAATGTAGTATTAGGATTAGCGGGACTAAGTATTTCAACCTTTCTTCGTAAGTGACTTAAATCGATATCTAGAGCATTAAGAATTTCTATAGCTTTACCATCACCGTCTCTTAATAACCCAAGCATAAGATGTTCTGTACCAATAAAATCGTGACCTAAGCGTAAGGCCTCTTCTTTACTGTAGGCTATAACATCTTTAACTTTTGGTGAAAAATTATCATCCATGTTTTTCCTTTCTCTCTTAGTAATTAATAATTAGAATTAGACAAAAACCGTACCTAATCCCCATTTACTAGCTAATTGACGAAAATAGTTTCAATTATCAAAATATACGGGTGTTAACTTATTTAATTTGTTTCAATAAAATTTTGTTAATAAAAAATACGAATTGTGTAGTAATATTAGCGGTTAAGATATGGATTTTGCGTAAATTGCCGCGTTAGATTTGTGAACTAAACTATATATGAAATATGGCTGAAGGAGAAAAGTTAATTCCTATCAACATTGAAGAAGAAATGAAATCGGCTTACATTGATTATTCAATGTCGGTCATTGTGTCACGTGCTTTGCCAGATGTTCGTGATGGTCTTAAGCCCGTACACCGAAGAGTATTATTCGGAATGTACGAATTGGGTGTGCTTTCTAATAGATCCTATAAAAAGTCTGCAAGAATTGTAGGTGAAGTACTTGGTAAGTATCATCCGCATGGAGATTCTTCCGTTTATGATACAATGGTTAGAATGGCTCAGGAATGGAGCTTACGTTATATGCTTGTAGATGGTCAAGGTAACTTTGGTTCTGTAGATGGGGATAGTCCAGCGGCTATGCGTTATACAGAGGCTAGAATGAGAAAAATCAGTGAGGATATGCTTGCTGATATTGATAAAGAAACCGTAGATACTCAATTAAATTTTGATGACTCTTTAAATGAGCCAATAGTATTACCAACTAGAATTCCTAATTTATTAGTAAATGGAGCTAGTGGTATTGCTGTAGGTATGGCTACTAATATGCCTCCGCATAATTTATCTGAGGTTATAGACGGAACTATTGCTTATATCGAAGATAATGATATTGATATTCCAGGTTTAATGGAGCATATTAAAGCACCAGATTTCCCTACTGGAGGGACTATTTATGGTTATGATGGTGTTCGTGAAGCGTTTAAAACTGGTCGTGGGAGAATTGTTTTACGTGCTAAATCTTCACTAGAAGAAGTTCGAGGAAAAGAATGTATTGTAGTGACTGAAATACCATATCAGGTTAATAAAGCTGATATGATTAAGAAAACGGCTGATTTAGTCAACGAAAAGAAAATAGAAGGCATTAGTCTTATTCGTGATGAATCTGACCGCCATGGAATGCGAATCGTTTATCAACTAAAACGAGATGCTATTCCTAATATTGTTCTAAATACATTATATAAGCATACAGCATTACAATCTTCTTTTAGTGTAAACAATATTGCACTTGTAAAAGGAAGACCTGAAATGCTGAACTTAAAAGATATAATTTATCATTTTGTAGAGCATAGGCATGAAGTTGTTGTTCGAAGAACAGAATTTGAATTAAAGAAGGCTGAAGATAGAGCTCATATATTAGAAGGTTTAATTATAGCATCCGATAATATAGATGAAGTAATTGCCATTATAAGAGGATCTAATAGCACAGAAGAAGCGCGACAAAAATTAATAGATCGTTTCGAATTAACCGATGTTCAAGCTAGAGCAATTGTAGAAATGCGATTGAGACAGCTTACTGGTCTTGAACAAGATAAATTAAGAACTGAATACGACGAAATTCAAGAAACTATAAAAGACCTTAAAGATATTTTAGCTCGTAAAGAGCGAAGAATGGAAGTGATTAAAGATGAATTAATCGAAGTTAAGGCAAAATATGGTGACGAAAGAAGATCTGTTATAGAATATTCAGGAGGCGACCTTAGTATTGAAGATATGATTCCTGATGAGCGAGTAGTAATTACTATATCGCATGCAGGATATATTAAGCGAACTTCTCTTACCGAATATAAACTTCAAAATAGAGGAGGGGTTGGGCAAAAAGGATCAACAACTAGAAATGAAGATTTCTTAGAGTATTTATTTACTGGAACCAATCACCAGTACATGTTATTCTTTACGCAAAATGGAAAATGTTTCTGGATGCGCGTTTACGAAATACCTGAAGGAAGTAAAGCGTCTAAAGGACGTGCTATACAGAATTTAATAAATATTGATCCAGACGATCGAGTAAAAGCATTTATCTGTACGCAAGACCTCAAAGATGAGGAATATATCAACAGTCATTATGTAATAATGGCAACCAAAAAAGGTCAAGTTAAAAAAACTTCTTTAGAACAATATTCTAGACCCAGAACTAATGGAATTAATGCAATTACCATTAAAGAAGGTGACGAATTATTAGAAGCAAAACTTACTAGCGGAGATAGTCAAGTAATGTTAGCTGTAAAAAGTGGGAAAGCAATTCGTTTTGAAGAAAGTAAAACCAGACCAATGGGACGTAATGCATCTGGAGTAAGAGGTATTACTCTTGCTAACGATAAAGATGAAGTTGTAGGAATGGTTTCGGTTAACGATATGGAATCTAATATACTTGTAGTTTCTGAAAATGGCTATGGTAAGCGCTCTAAATTAGATGATTACCGAATTACCAATAGAGGAGGTAAAGGAGTTAAAACAATCTCTTTAACCGAAAAAACGGGAAACTTAGTAGCTATTAAAAATGTTACAGATGACGATGATTTAATGATTATTAATAAATCGGGTATTGTAATACGAATGGAAATAAGCAATTTACGTGTAATGGGTAGAGCTACCCAAGGCGTTAAATTGATTAATCTTAGAACAAAAGATTCTATTGCTGCTGTTGCTAAAGTAATGCACGATGAAGATGATTTAGACGAAATAGACGATGTAGAAAGCGCAGATAAACCAACTGGTGAAACAGATGGCACAAATATTGTTTCTAACGACTCAGAAGAATAACTAAATCAAAAAAACAAATACAATGAAAAAAAACATTCTAAGCTTGTCGCTGCTTTCACTTCTTAGTTTGTCAGCAATTGCTCAAAAGGATGAAATCAAAGATGCAGAAGATTTTATCGAAGACGGAAATTACAGTCAAGCTAAAGAAAAATTAGCAGCTGCAGAACAAAAACTAGATGAGGCTAACAGTAAATGGACAGAACGTTTCTATTTATATAAGGGTCAAGCATATTTAGGAGATGGTAAAAATGTTTCTGTAGAAGACTTTAAAACTGCTGGAGATGCTTATAAGCAAGCAATAGAAATGGGTAGTACTGATGCTGAAGAAGGTTTAACTAAAGTAAGAAATGCTTTAGTTCAAAGTGCAATTAACGATCAGAACACCCAAAATTATGATAAGGCTGCAGATAAATTAGTAGCTAGTTATGAATTGAATCAGCAAGATACTATCTATTTGTACTATGCTGCTGCAAATTCATTAAATGCTAAAAATTACGATGCTGCTTTAAAATATTACGAGCAACTTAAAGATTTAGGTTTTGATGGATCTTCAATGGAATATTCTGCTGTAAATGCAGAAACTGGAGATCGTGTAAACTTTCCTTCTAAGGAACAGCGTGATTTAATGTCTAAGTCAGATCAGTATACAGATCCTCAAGACAAAAAAATACCTTCTAAAAAAGGTGAAATTGCTAAGAATATCGCTTTAATTTATATTAATCAAGGTGATAATGAAAAAGCAATTTCAGCTATGGAAGATGCAAAATCTAATAATCCTGATGATGTTGGATTAATGCAAGCTGAAGCTAATATGTATTATCAAATGGGAAATAAAGAGAAATATAACCAATTAATGAATGAGTTGGTTAAAAAATCTCCAGACGATTCTTCTATATATTATAATTTAGGGGTAAGTACTGCAGAATTAGGTGATAAAGAAAAAGCGATTGAATATTATAAAAAAGCTTTAGAATTAGATCCAGATATGGCTTCTGCTAGTATGAATATTGCTGCAATTATTTTAAGTAAAGAGCGAGCTATCATCGATGAGATGAACGGTCTTGGAATGAGTAAAGCAGACAATAAACGTTACGATGAGTTAACTGAAGAAAGAAAAGGTATTTATCGTGAAGCTTTACCATATTTAGAAAAAATAATCGAAAAAGATTCAAGTAATGCTGATGCAGTTAGAACTGCAATGAATATTTATTCTCAATTAGGTGAAAAAGAAAAAGCTGCTGAGATGAAAGCGTTATTAGCTGAATAAAATTAAATATTCTACTTGGTATATCAAAAACAGGGCTTTTCGCCCTGTTTTTTTATGTTTAGTTTTAATGAATTAAAAAATGAAATTTACTATTTGAAATCTTGTTTTTGATTAATAGATATATGAAGTAATTTAAAATGAGATCACTAGTAAACAATAAGTCATACATAATGCTGTCTTTTTTAAGAATAATTCTTTTCAATAATCTGTAGCATTTTTATTTCTTAAAATCTAAATCTATACTTAAGTTTTGATACTAATATTGCTGAAAAGCTTAAACTAAATTAGATTTAAATTACAAGTATAGTAGAAATATCGAGATTAAAAATTTTAAGCAAATGTGGACTAATAAAAATATTTTCTAATAACCAACTTAACTTGTAATGTTTCTATGAAGAAATAATTAGGACTTAAGTGGGAAGATTAAGCTTAATAAAGCTAGTATTTTGAGAATTTAAATTAGGATTAGGAATATTCTTTAATTACTTATAAAAAATAAAACAGCGACTTAAAATTTTAAGTCGCTGTTTGTATATACTACGCTTAGTATTATCTATTTTAATTTTTCAGCTAAAAGTTCAGCTACTTTCTCTGAAGATGCTGGGTTTTGTCCGGTAATTAATAAGCCATCCTCTACTGCATAAGGAGCCCAAGCTTCTTTTTTAGAATAAACTCCACCATTCTTTTTCAGCATATCTTCTACTAAAAAAGGAACCACCTGGGTAAGTTGTACGCCTTCTTCTTCTTCATTAGTAAATCCGGTTACTTTTTTACCCTCAACCAAAGGAGTACCATCTTGATTTTTCGTGTTTTTAAAAACAGCTGGTGCATGGCAAACGGCGGCTACCGGTTTGTTATGCTTATAAAAATCTTCAATAAGGGCGATCGAATTTTTATCTTCAGCTAAATCCCATAATGGTCCATGACCTCCAGGGTAAAATACCGCATCAAAATCTTCCTGACTTACTGACTCTAATTTTAATGTATGTGCTAAAACTTTTTGAGTTTCTTCATCTTTATTGAAACGTTCTGTAGCTGGAGTCTGTGCATCTGGAGTTTTACTATTAGGATCTATTGGAGGCTGTCCACCTTTAGGAGAAACTAAAGTAATTTTGAAGCCTCTATCTTTTAAAAGATAATAAGGCGCAGCGAATTCTTCAATCCAAAATCCTGTTTTTTCTCCAGTGTCTCCTAAATCTTCGTGACTGGTTAATACAAATAGTACCTTTTTCATTTCAGTGTTTTTTTTAGCATCTTCACTATTTTCTTTCTTCGTGTTCTTTCCACAAGAAGAAAATAAAGTTATAATGAATAATACTGTTAATACTCTTTTCATTTAAACATTAAATTGTTTTACGAGTGCAAAACTAACGCAAAAGAGGATGCTAAAAATTGATGTAGGATAAGAAATTAGTTTTCGATACTTTCTTTTCGTATTCTACTTAAACTTTCTGTGGTGATCCCTAAATAAGAAGCGATATGATAATTTTTCACATTTTGTTCAATATTTGGATATGAGGTTATAAAAGATAAATACCGCTCTTTAGCTGATTGCGATAAACTTGCTAGAATTCTCTTCTGAAAACTAGCAAAAGCTCTTTCCATTTTTTTTCTGAAAAACGTTTCTAGTTGTGGAATTTCTTCAAATAAATTTTCCATGCTTTCTCTTGAAATTTTATAAAGTTTGGCATCTTGAATACATTCTATATTCATAATAGCTTTAGTAGAAGAAAAAAATGCTGTATAGTCACTAATCCACCAATCTGTTATCGCAAATTGTAAGGTATGTTCTTTACCGGATTGATCTATAAAATACGTCCGTAGACAACCCTCTTCAACATAATATTGATGGAGAACTGTTTCGTTATTTTTTAATAAAGTATCGCCTTTTTTGAGTTCAATTTTTTCAATCCGATTCTCTATTAAATTAGTTTCATGAGTAGAAAATGAAATTCCTTTAAAAATTTCAGATACTATTGAATTTTTTGTCGGCATATAAATCTTAGAGTTATCGTAATTGAAAATTAAAACGTCAAAAAGTTTAGTCTTTATAAATTCATTGCAATTTATAAAAATGTATCTATTATTTGTCAATTTTATATTTTTCCTACAAAGTCTGCTTTTGTTTTAATAGAATTTATTCTAGTTTGGGTACTTTCTAAAATAATTTATTTCCTTAGAACTGTAAGCAAATTTATACGTAAGAACATCATCATCCTAATGTTTGAAAATTATCGATATATTAATATCATTAAAAAGAATATTGGAAGATAAATTTGATGGTCTAAAAGCGCTTTTTATTCCTGTTTTAGATGCATTTACAGATGGGGATATAATAAGAACTTTTATTAATTATGTAGATTTTGTAAAGGGGATAAACCCTTGTTGCTATATTAATAATACTAGAATTTTCTAATATTACCACCTTTCAAATTAAAATAAATTTTGACTAACATTCTTATTTTTAATTAACTATAAAATTATAATTAAATTGTGAATATCTATTTATACAAGTAGCTTGGTTGCATGTTTTGAAATTCTATTTTTGGCGGTCTAAATACAGAAAATTATGAGTGCAACTTGGTATGAATGTAAAGTGAAATATAGAAAAACAGATGAAGTTACCGGAATACGAAAAGTAAAAACAGAACCTTTTTTAGTAGATGCAATTTCGTATACCGAAGCTGAAAAGCGTATAACAGAAGAAATGTCAGTTTATCTGAGTGAAGGAGAAGAAATTTTAATTACTAATATTAAAGTAGCTAATTATGCGGAAATTCATCCTTTTGAGAATTCAGATCGCTGGTTCAAGACTAAAATTTCACTTATTGCATTTGATCAGGAAAGTGGTAAAGAACGGAAAACTAATCAGTACCTTTTAGTGCAAGCTAATGATGTAAAAGAAGCTTTTGAAAATACCGAGCATGTAATGAAAGATACTATGGGCGAATATACTATTCCGGCAGTTTCTGAATCACCAATTATGGATGTATTTCCATATTTTACAGGAGAAGAAGAAGATAGCAAAAAAGTAGAGGAATTTATGCGTTTAAAAAATTCAGTTCCTTTTTCAAATGAAGAAGATGAAACTTTAGCCATGGAAGATTCATTAATTTCCGAAGAAGAATAGCTTAAAATTTAATATATAAATAGAAAAGACTGAAGTTGAAATTTTATTTTTTTCAACTTCAATCTCTTTTTATTATTTTTTGATTCTGGATTTAAAAAGATATGAAAATTCATCAATTTTTGATTGTTTTTGTCCGCTGTTTTTTCAATTAATATCTCCGTATTTTCTGCTATTACTCACAAAAAATGTTTTACCTAGTACTTATTTCTTCTTCATTTTCTTTACCTCTAATCTAAAAAATTCTTCTAGACGATTCGTTCCGTATTGATTTGCAATATTATCTAATGCCATTAAAGTTAAAAAGAACTCAATAGGTCCGTATGTTTTTGAAGATGTAAATGTTCTTAAAATCCAAATGGTAAATTGCCTTGTCCAATCCGGAAGGTGACTTATTTTTATTGGTTTTTGCCATGCTTTTAATGCTAATTCAGCTAATTCATTCTGCGTTAAAATATCAATGCCTCCTACTGATTCTTCATTAACTCCGGCTATCATCTTTTCAACACAAACTTTTGCTAAATCTTCTCCATGGATTGGGTTCAGTTTAAATTTTCCATCTCCAAACAAATATATTCGACCTGCTTTTGCCATTGTTAGAAAATCCTTCATATCAGAGAAAAATCCATTTGGCCGTAATACACAATAAGGAATTCCTGAATTTTTTAATTCATCTACAAATTTCTCTTTGGCTTCAAATATTTTAAGCTGTCTTAATTTGTCTCCATTTATCGCTGAAATATATTGGAATGCTTCAACTTTATTTTTCAAGGCTTCTTTCAGTAAATTTGAATTTCCTTTATAATCAACATCCATATAGGTCATTCCATCTTTTTGTCGAGTGATGCCAATTGTAGAAAAAACCCAATCAATATTATTTGTTATACCAATTATCGAGCTTGGTTCGGTTATTTGACCTATAAAAAAATCATCAACATCTTTAAATTTACTTTTTTGAGCTTCTTTTCTAATTAAAACTCTCACCCAAAAACCTCTGTTTTTAAGTTCTTTGACCAAATATTGTCCTAAATATCCTGTTGCTCCTGCTACTAAAACTTTATTTGCATTCATCTTTTTTTTACAAATTTAGTAGTTGCATATCCATTTTTTCTTGACGATCGTCAAGAACTTTTTTTATTGAATACACGAGTTTTTATTCTACTTAAAGTTTCAGGAGATACTCCTAAAAACGATGCAATATAATGCTGTGGGACACGCTGGAATAGTCTTCCGTTGCTATTCAATAAATCGATGTAACGTTGTTCTGCCGATTTTGTTATAAATGATGCAATGACCTTTTGGCAAGTTATTAGTTCGTTCTCAGTGGCTATTCTGGCAATTATTTCAAATTTAGGAACTTTTTTTAATAAACGTTCAATTTTTGATTTTTCAAAGACAAATATCTCAGTTTGTTCAACTGCTTGATAATTTTCAATTGCTGGAATTTTAAAAGTATAGCTTTCACCAGCACATATAAATTGTCCTTCAGTATAAAAGAAGGCTGTTTTATCGTTACCATCTACATTATAAAACAATCTTACACATCCTTTTGTTACAAAATAAATTTCGTCTGATATTTTTCCTTCGGTGAAAATGAGCTCATTTTTTTGATATATTTTTTTATCTACAGCATCTTTAAGCAATTGAATTTCATTCTTATTAAGAAGTATATATGCTTTTATATTTTCTATTAATTTATTCATGTTTTTTATATGCGCACTATTGATTTCTTTAGTATTAGTTATAAAGATTTGCGGTTATATCAAATTGTCAGAATAAGTAAACGTATTTGTCAGATTAACTATTTTTTCCTTGATTCTTAAAATTAGACTTTTCTATGCTATATTTAATTTGAGATGAACTTC
Organism: Zunongwangia sp.; assembly: GCF_048269745.1. NCBI lineage: Bacteria > Pseudomonadati > Bacteroidota > Flavobacteriia > Flavobacteriales > Flavobacteriaceae > Zunongwangia > Zunongwangia sp. The sequence continues at coordinate 75,796 of NZ_JBLXIB010000013.1, forward strand.
TCTTATCGTGTAAGATTTTAGGACTTTATACTCTTCATTATTTTTTCATCGCTTTGGTTGGTTTCAAATTATTTTCTTTTTTATGAATTTGCTTATTATTTAAGCTTTTATTTGTTTTGTCAAGTACTATTTTAGTTAAATCAGCTAAGCATAATCCTAAAATGTTCGTTTTTCCTTTTGTTAAATTCATTGCACTCTTTCATATATCAAAGGTGTAATTCGGAGTTCCTTGCATCCAATTCATTACAAACTTCATGAAATTTAATCTATCAATATCATTTTTATCGAAAGTAGTATTAAATAGATAATTTGTTCATTTAAAAATATTTTGTTTTTGAAAACTGAGTTATTTCTCCTGGATCTATACTTCAATTAATCAAATATAATCTTAGTTTTTACACCATTTTTTATCCCTATAAATTCGCCTGAATTGTTTTTTATTCTATCAAAAGGGCCCTTAACCTCTCCTTGATAGTTTGCTAAATATTGTAAAGAATCTTCATGAATTACAAAATAACCTTCTTGCTTATAATGACTAATCCTGTGTTTTTTTAAAGGAATAATATACGTTCTGGTAGTAATATTTAATATACCTTCCTCATCACTATGGCTGTAAATATGTGCTAAGTTTGCCCCGGGAATTATAGCAATGCTGTGGTATTGTGGTTCTATAATTATTTTGCCATCTTCACTTGCCCAACCTCGTTTTCTATTACTTTCCTTAATTCTATTGTTTTGGATAGCATCTTCTGGTTTTGCTTTAATTATTTTCTTATCAAATGTTTCTATATAAAAACCTTTGCTTTCTTTAGAGTAATTAATATCGTTATATTTTAAAGGTAAAATATACTCTCCTTTTAAAGAAAACACACCTTCTGTATTTCTATCTTTACTAACAATGAATAAATTGTTTTTTTCGTTAAAAACCGGCCATACACTTTTAAAATAATTAAAATAGGGCTTCAAATTTTCATCAATAGGATAATCATTTAATGCTACAGCTTTTGCGTTTTTATAAAAATAAATAGATTTTTCTATAGGGGCTTTTATAGGAAAGGTGGTTTTAATTTGTTTTAAGCTTAACAATACAGTGTACTCTTTATAAGGCTTTAACACAAATGCATTAAAATATCCTTTATGCTCATAGAGGAGGCTATTTTTGTCTTGATGTATTAAATTGTAGGCCTTATTTTCTGCTTTTATACGCTTGATCAACCTAGAGATAGACTTTTCTTTTAATTGTAGATATGAATATATCGAAGAACGATCGTTAGATGCATCATAAATAGATTTTCCGGTTAATGATTTGTCTATAAAATTTTTAGGAAGTGTTTTAGCTAATAACACCTCGTTTACCTTTTTTGAAAACAAACTATCTGTTTTTGTTAATGGTAATTCTGTAAACAAAACATCCATAGGAAAAGCATTTACATTTTCAGTTTTATCTATGGTAGAAAAAAGATGAAATTGTTGTTTAGAATACTCAAATGAATTTGCAATACCTTTGGCAATAGCATAACTGTTCGGAGATAGTTTTTTCACAGAAAAGAAAATATATTCTTTAAAATTGGTCTTAATCAGTAAGCTTTCTTCTGTTCTAAAAACCACTGTCAATTGATCTAAATTAAATTTTTTTACAAGCTCGTGTAATGTAAAAGGTTTTTCAGATTTTATAATAGCCAGATTCAAACCGTTGTTAGGGTTGGTATTGGTTTCATCTTTATAAATACCGTAAAAAGTCAAATTATCTTTAGTTAGTAAATTGTCTTTTATTAAGTCATCTAATTGGTACCTAAAGTTTCGGTCTATATAAATAAGATCTTTTAAGTGAACGTTCAAAGGCTTGGCAAAACCAAATCCTGTATTTGGAATATATGTTAAGTAAGCCTTAGAGGTGTTTAATGCTTGGAGAAATTGTTGTTTTAATGCTAGGTGAGTGGCATCCATTTCTTGCCGCTTTTGTTTGATGTATTTTTTTACCTTTAAAATACGTTCGTCGGTTTTTTCTACACGCATAAACTCAGAATAGATATCAATCACATTATCCAAAACAGTATCCTTTATACTTATAGCAAAACGATTTTCATCTTTCCAAATAAGGCTTGGCTTGGTTGTGAAAAAAGCTTTTTTAAACTCTTTGTTTTTTATATCTAAACTATCTATTTGATTTTTAGGAAATAAAAAAGTGGTCAACACCTCATCTTCCATATTTAAGTAAGAATAAGTGTGTTTAGACCAATTTAACTTATCTGATTGCTTAAGATTATGATTTATAGAATCAGCAATATAATAACCAGAAAGTGGTAGCTTTTGTAATTGTGGATGACTTTTTAGCGTTATAAGAATGAAAAATAATAATGCTATTTTTTTAGTGAAATTCATCTGATAAATGAAATATAACAGTTTTATATAAGTGTCAGTTACGGGTTATAGCGTTTATTTTCGGTTTGATACAGGTTTGGCAATTCTGAGTGTATTCGGATGTAGGGGAATCTGCCGTAATTGAGGTTATACATAGTTACCTGTTGTTGCAACACGTTCAGCTTTTTAGTTTATATTTAATTGTACTCTAATTTATTAAATTTCGATTATTTTTTAGCAAGACTTTTATTTTTTATTTATCAGAGTAGTGTGGAATTTAATTTTTCGTTTTTGAGTCTTCTCTAAAATTTTTTATCAAATTTTTCTTTGAAATTAATCCGTTCTGAATTTTGTCATTTTCGAATTCAATTTGCTGTTAGAAAACACCTTTCGATTTATTAATTTTCGATTGTTTTCAAGTCTTTTATCCTAAATATTTCTTCTAAACATTTAATTTTTCAGTTAAAAAGAAAATTAGGCTTTAAAAAATCAATTTTCGCTTGTTACAAATGCTTTTTCTATCAAACTAAGTTTCAAAGTTTACTTAACAAAAGTAATTATCAAATATTTGACATTTTCTATATTTTTCGACTTAAAAAAGGATTGAATTTAATCGATTTTAGATTTTTTTTCAAATATTTCATTAATTAATATCCGTTTAGTTTTTTGTCAGGAGGAATTGTAGCTAATGGTTTGTGTAAGAATAGTTGCGTATACAAGCTAGACTTGCAACAAAAAGTCGGACAATTTTTTTAAGACGTATACTACATTTTTAATTGATAAAATTCTTGTTCTATTTCATAAGGGGTTTTGTATCCCAAGTAAGAGTGCAAGCGTTTTCTATTATACCCTATTTCTATTGTATTCAAAAATAGCGGTCTTGGCTTGTTCAATGGTTTTAAGATCATTATCATAAATAAGTTCAATCTTTAAGGTCTTAAAGTGGTGATTGGCGGACATTTCAGCACATCTCCCTTTTTTATCGTGTCTACTGCCTGGCCTTCAATCTGTTGATAGCCAACACCATCAGTAATGATTAATATTTGTTCTCCAGGGTGTGTATGCCAGTTGCTTCGTGCTCCCGGTTCGAAATAAACATTGCCTACAACCATAGTATAAGTGGAATAAGGTATCACCATTCCGTAGTTATAGGCATTTCCGCTAAATGTATAATGCTTAAAAGCGATCCCAGCAAGAGGCCATATGCCAAGGCTACATTATAAATATTCTTATTAAAAAATAGTTGTTTATCATACCATTCGGTTAAAAAGGCATCATTAACATCTCCAAATTTTAAATAGGCAAAAAGAAGAAGGGCCAGCATCCAACTACATACAATGATAGCTATTTCCGTTGCTTTATAGTTGTTGACATGCATCGTTGTACTAGATTATCATATTCGTTTCGTTTTTTTCTTTAAGCGGTGTGGGCATCCCCTTAATTTTTTGAGGTGACCAAATTATTAATGGCCTCCGCATTGTGGTTTTTTCCTTTGAATTTTAGAGCCAGTTTATCGAAAGCGGAATAAACTACCGGTACCACAATCAAAGTGAGCAGCAGTGAACTGATAAGTCCGCCAATGATTACCCAGGCCAGTCCGTTGTTCAATTCAGCACCGGCACTACTGGCCAGTGCAATAGGAATCATACCAATTACCATTGCTATGGTGGTCATTAGAATAGGGCGTAACCGGGCGTGATTGGCATTTACAAGGGCCGTAAAAGTATCTAGCCCTTCGGCTTTCTGATGATTGGTGAAATCGACCAGAAGAATCGCATTTTTTGCCACTAATCCAATAAGCATGATAATTCCCAAAATGGTAAATATATTCAGCGCATTATTGGTAAGCGCCAAGGCCCAAAGTGCGCCAATAAAGGAAAGCGGAATGGAAAATAACACTACCAATGGGTAGAGATAACTGTCATATAACACTACCAGAATAAGATAGACCAGTATAATAGCTGCTAATAAAGCAAGGAGTAAGGTTCCGAAGCTATCCGACTGGTTTTCCATATCGCCACCCCAGATATAATTTACACCGTTATCGCGTGGTATTTTTGAAAAAGCTTCTTCCCAATCGGCGGCAATATCCCCTGAAGGCCTACCGGCTGCCTGTGCAGAAATCGTCACTGCAGCACTTTTATCCCGACGTTCTAGAAAACTAGGTCCAGTACCTTCCGTAATATTCGAGAATTGGGAGAGTTGAACCCTTTTGCCTTCGGTATTCACAAAAGAGATATTGCGCACATCCTGAATAGACAACCGATGCCTTGCATTATATTTAATATTAATGTCATATTCATAAGCACCGCCACGAAATTTCCCATCGGTATTGCCGTTAAAAGCGGTTTGCATTGCCATACCTACATCTTGCAAGGCAATCCCTAAAGCCGCCATTTTATCCCGATCTATGGAAACCTGTACTTCAGGATTGCCTTTTTCTGCACTGCTTTTTATTTGGGTAGCTCCGGGAACTTCCGCTAAAGAATCCAGTGCTTTTTTAGAAAATTCCAAAGCATCTGCATAATTAGGAGCAGTAATGGTCAAGGAGATGGGGGCGTCATCAACGTCTCCTACAATACTTACCGTAGCGGTTTTAATTTTCACCCCAACCAGGGCTTGTTGTAATTCCCGTTTCACCTGGGCGGCAAATACGGTGGTTTTATCTTTCCGTTTGGCTTTATCGACTAAGGCTACCGTAATTTCAGATTTAAAAGGAGTTTCCTGAGTGCCAACAGTTCCGTCACTACTTTGCCCCACAGTAGTGACTAAGCGGTTAACTTCAGGATGTTGACTCAGTATTTTTTCCGCTTTTTGAGTAGCCAGATTCGTGGTTTCCAAAGAAGCATCTTTGTTGAGTTCCAATTGTACCACAAACTGTCCGCGATCTACCGGAGGAAGGAATTCCCCACCAATAAAACCCATTACCAAAAGCGCACACGAACCTATGAATAATACCAAGACAATGAAGGTGGTTTTTCCTTTATGAACCAACGACCATTTTAATAAACCACTTACAAAATGGGTAAACTTATCCAGTCCTTTTTCAAAGCTCAAAATGATTCTCCCAAATAAATTCTTTCCAGTAATCTTTCCTAATTTTCCAAATCGGGAAGAAAGCCACGGAACAATGGTAAAGGAGGAGAGTAAGGAGAATAAGGTAGCTAGGATAACAGTTACACAAAACTGGGAAATTAAATCGGAAACCAACCCGGTACTCATTGCGATAGGAAGAAATACCACCACAATTACCAGGGTAATTGCAGAAACGGTAAATCCGATTTCTATCATCCCGTCGTAAGCTGCCTGAACCCGGTTTTTCCCCATTTCCATATGGCGGTAAATATTTTCCAATACTACAATGGCATCATCTACTAGAATCCCCACCACCAACGAAAGTCCTAATAAACTCATCAGGTTTAGGGTATATCCCAAGAGGTACATTCCTATAAACGTAGCGATAAGGGATGCGGGAATGGAAACCATTACAATAAAAGCATTACGGATGGTATGCAAGAAAAACAGCATGACCACGGCGACCAATACCACTGCTAATATTAAATCGTGCATGACGGCATCTGATGCCTGTAAGGTAAATTCACTGCTGTCATCTACAACGGGCAATTTCACCTGATTGCCGGCATATTGCGCTTCCATTTCTTGTAAACTGCGGTGAATGGCTTCACTCACTTCTACAGCATTGGCATCCGACTGTTTCATTACCTGCATTATAATGGCATCTTTGCCATTTACCCGGGCAATTTTAGTGACTTCTTGTTGGGTGTCCCTTACTTCAGCGATATCGCGTACCCGTACCTGGATTCCATCGGTGGAACTCACCACCAAATTGCGGAGTTCATCGACAGTTTCATACTTACCCGATAAACGGATCAGCACCCGATTGTGCCGGGTCTTCAAATTTCCAGTAGGATAATCAATATTGGAGCTTAAAATAATGCTGACCACCTGGGGCAATGTTAAATCGAAGCCTTTTACTTTTTCAGGATCAATATTTACCTGTATTTCCCTTTCGGAACCTCCAATCACAGTGACCTGGCCTACACCTTTGGTGCTGGAAAGTACCGGTTTTATTTTTTTATCCAGTAAATCGTAGAATGCGGTTTCTTCCATATTGGCAGTGGCGCCAATGGTAATAATGGGCAAATCACTAAGCGAAAATTTACTAAGTGATGGCGGATCTACATCGTCTGGTAAGTCTTTTTCAATCGCATTTATTTTACGCTGCGCATCATTCAAAGATTCATTCTCATCGGCATCGGAAGTCAAGGTTAAACTTACGGTTGAAAGTCCTTCGAAAGATTTCGATTCTATTTTTTTGACATTTTCAACCGAAGAGATGGCATCTTCTATTTTCTTAGTCACCGAGTTTTCCACTTCACTGGAAGAAGCTCCGGGATATGGAGTGGAAATAGTAATTAAATTGAGGCTGAATTTGGGTAACAATTCATAGCCCAACCTACTGTAGCTATAAAGTCCTCCTAAAATAAGAATGGTGAAAAGAACCACTACAATCGTGGGCCGTTTGATCGGTATTGTTGCTAGTTTCATATCTTTTTTATTGAATAATTTGTATAGCAGATTGATCTTCCAAATTGATCTGTCCGCTGGTCACCACCACATCCCCAACTTGTAAGCCGTTAAGAATTTCTACCTGATTATTAAGGTTTCTACCTGTTCGTACTTTTTGCAGGTGAGCTTTGTTGTTTTTTACCACAAAAACTTCACTTTCACCCAAACCTTCAGTAAAGGCATTTCGGGAAATGATTTTTATCGGTTTTATTTTTTCGGAAGAGGTGTTAAAAATTCCAGTGGCATACATTCCTGCTTTTATGGGATGACTGCGACTATTTTGTAGGGATATTTCCACGGGAAAATTAAGGGAGCGATCTGCTTTTGCCGCCACAAAAGATACGCTGCCGGTAAATGTGGTATCGGGATAAACGTTTAATTGAATCTGCGCTTCCTGACCTGTACGAATATTAGAAACCTGTAGTTCCGGAACGCTAACCCGAAGTTTTAAAGTAGTGATATCTACAATTTCAAAAAGTGAAGTACTCATATTTACTACCGTGCCGGGTTCTATATATTTTTTATTTATAAATCCGTTTATCGAAGCCTTAATTCGGGTATCTTCTATGTCCAAATTGGCATTTTCCAAACTTGATTTTGCGTTATCCAACTGCAATTTCATTTGTTCTAATTGCTCTTGGGTTACCCCGCCTGTTTTGTACGCGCGTTGATAACGTTTATAATTCTCTAAGGCATTTTCGTAATTGGCATTGGCATTCTGATAAGATACATTGGCCTGGTCCTTTTTGAGATAGGCCAGGGTTTGGCCTTTGCGCACCTGATCGCCCTCTTTGACCATAATTTTTAAAATGGTGCCTGAAGTTTCTGGGGTGACGATGAGTTCCTGTTCCGGTTTAAAGGTTCCGTTACTACTATAGCTGAGTTGTGGGGTAATGCGTTTTACCGTATCTACCTTAACGCTAATAGCGTCGTTCTTTTGAGTAATCAAAGCGGTTTCCTGCTGATTTTGCTTTTTATTGGAAAGAAGGAGGTATATAGCCCCACCAAGGACTATGGTGCCAATGAGTATACTGTATATTATTTTTTTCATTTTCTGCTTATTTTAAGAGGGTTTGTAATTCGCCTTTTGATTTTAAATAGTCGAGTAGTGCCAGACGATAATCGAGTACCGCCTTGTTATAATTATTTTGCGCTTCGATCAGGGAAGTTTCGGCATCCAGTACATCAGTTAGTGGAGCGAGTCCGTTGGTGTAGTTGTTCTGAATATCTTCTACGACTTCTTTGGCCAGCACTACATTTTGCTGCTGATTTTCAATCGTAATTTCACTAGTTCTGATTTGATTTTTCGCGTTTTCGAAATCTGCCCGAAGCGATAGTTCTTTATCTTCTATGTCCAGTTGAATGGTTTCCACATCTAGTTGTGCCTGTCTTACCTTGGCGCGTGTTTTCAACCCTGAAAAAATGGGGATATGCAGGTTAAGGGTGATACTGGAATAATCTGTCCAGTACACCTGCTGGGTTTCATCCTTTCCAATGGGGAAGGTATCGCCTAACCCCTGATAATTATATTGAGCGCTAAGACTAAGCGTAGGATAATTGGCCGCCTTGCTTTCCTGTAACGCATAGTTGCGTAATTCTTTCTCTTTCGTCAGCGATTGATAGGCGTTGAGTGAACTGACGTCAAAAGTTTCTTTTTCAATTTGAGGTAAGAGGGGAGAGGACTCTTCCGTTAAAGTAATCATCATCTCCATAGGTAAACCGGTTAAAAACTTAAGGGTGTTTTTACTGATTTGAATGGAATTCTGAAGTTCTTGTTGCTGCGCCTGAAGGTTAGACACTTTTACCTGAATACGCTTCACATCTATCCCTTTCGCCAGTCCGTTTTCAAATTGACTTGTAATGATTTGCTGAATCTTTACGGTATTTTGATACGTGGTATCTACCGCGGTCAGATTGGCTTGTAAAATGAGGGTGTGGTAATAGTGTGAAGCTACTTTTTCGATTAGATTTTCTTCGGTAAGTTGCTGATTGATCTGGTAAAACTCCCGGCTGGATCTTGCTGCTTTCAATCCGATAAAAACCGATTGATCAAATAATTTCTGAGTTAAATTAATTCCCCCATCGGCATTCCATTTTTGACCTAAAGGCGCCATTACTACGGTGCCGGGTTCTCCAAGAATTTCACCGGGTAAGGCGGTTTCCTGAAGAATAGGATTATTAATCAGGTTGCCATCCAATGCGATGGTAGGCAATATTTCCGCCCTTTTTTCCTGAATATGATAGTCGCTTTTGGAGATATCCAACGCTGCCTTTTTAGCATCCGCTTTATGTTCAAGTGCATAATTTAGTGCCTCTTTTAAAGATAGCTCCTTGGATTTCTGCGCATTCGCTTGTAGAAAAGTAAGGAGTACTCCGAAAAGGAGTAAAAGTTTTCTGTATTTTATCATTTTATTTATATTTAATCCGACTGTTCGGTATGTTTACAATTAAAAAATAATCATCCTTATGGAAGGTCATTATTCTATCGATTGAACCGACCATTCGGTATGTGTTATTATAAAATTTTTTAAGCTTTTACACTTTCGTAAAGACTGTCCCAGATTTCCTTTACCTCCTTAAAAAGTTTTTCAGAACTGCTTATCATTATCATATGCATTGCAATTCCATCACTACTATATACAAATTGCTTTGCTAAATTTTTAGGTGAAAACGTAGTTTTGATTTCTCCGGTAGTCATCGCATTGGTGATGACTTTTTCCCAGGCTTTCAATTCTTCCTGAATCCTGTTGGTCTGTTGTTCTTTAACTTCGGGTAATAAGCGAAGGGCATCAAATAGAATGTAATACATATTATTTGGGAAATCTCCCTCGAAAGTTTCCTTATACCAACTTTGCAATATGCTATCCCGCTCTTGAAGAATTTTCAGATTAGCCTGATAAAATGATTGTAAAGAATTGGAGGGTAAAGTATTGTAATCAAAATGAAGCATTTGACTGAAATAAACATCTATCACTTCTTTAAACACCTCTTCTTTACTACTGAAATAATGATAAAAAGCTCCTTTTGAAAACCCTGAACTTTTTACAATTTCTTTCATCGTCACTTCTTTAAAACCTTTCTGTAAAAAAAGGAGTAATGAGGTTTTTAATATTTGTCCTTTAGAGTCCTTCATAAAACCGAACGTTTGGTATGCAAATGTAGGAAAAATTTTTAATATCAACCAAAAGAAGTCATTTTAATATTTTATAGAGGTAGTTCTGTTGACCTATAAAGTATAAAAGCATAAGAAAACGTGTTCTATAATGGTAAATTCATTTTAGCTTTAATAATAATTTGAGGACTTAAAAGGATTTTTAAGAAAGGTTCGAATCCTGTCGCACTATGTTCTCTATTTATGCGGTTAATGTGATTAAACACATAAAAGGAAAGTAAAACTTTAAAATTTGACAGAAATTTAGAAATCTGCAATCATTTACTGTAGAAATAGTTAAAAATGATGCTAGTTAGTACACTTAGAAGATCAAGTAACAGTTATTTTCTAGACTAAATTTTAAGAAAAAAGCTTAAAATTTCATCTCAATTGCTACCAAATAAGATTATTCTAAACCACTTTTTTTAATTTATTTGAAAAAGGTGAAATTCTGTACTAGGTGTAAAAAGAAAAAGCTTCACATCTCTGTGAAGCCTTGATTTTACTAGTAGCGAGACCGAGATTTGAACTCGGGACCTCCGGGTTATGAACCTACTCAAATAGCTATATAAAATCAACTAAAATATATTAAACATTATGATTATCAATTAATTATATATTTTATGATTTTATTCAAATAGTGTTAAAATCAAATTATTCTGTACCCATTCTGTACCCTTTTTTAAACTAATTAATTATATTTATATGGTTATAATTAATTGAATATGTCTAATATAAAAATTGTTTTACGGAAAAATAAGATAAGAAAAGATGGAAGAATTCCTCTTGCATTGAGAATTACAGAAAATTACAAAACTAATTATAAGTGGATTGGTCAATATGTTTTCGAGAAGGATTGGGATAAAAAGGCAGGAAAGGCAAAGAGAAGTCATCCAAATTCACAAAAGCTGAACAATTTTTTAATGAAGAAATTGAGTGAAGTGAATGACATATTTTTTGAATCTAAAGATCAGGTTAGCCCGAAACAGGTAAAGCAAAAACTAAAAGGAACCTATGGACAGAAATCTTTTTTTGAACTAGCCGCAGAGCGTATAATGGAAAAATATGAAAGAGGAACATTTTCCGTCGCTAAGGCTGAATTATCTATTCTTTATAACCTCGAGGAATTTTTAAATTTAAAAAGGAATAAAAATAAATCAGCCGTTATTAAGTCAATAAATGAGCGCCGCTTGCACCGAATTAGTGAGGCTAGACTTAGCAAATATAGCTGGCTAGATGGTGTAGCTCATTTTAGAAATAGTAAAGCTCTAGCGTTTCGGGATATTGATGAAGTTTTCATTAATAAATATAAAACATTTTGCCATTCTTACTTAGGCCAAAAAACCAGAACTATTACTAATCAACTTATTTTAATTAGAACTCTTTTTAATTTGGCTATTAAGGAAGGAATTATTGAGCGGAAATTTTATCCCTTTGCTGGCGATAAGGAGAAAATTAGAATTGGTTCTGGTAATAAGATAGGGTTAAGCACAGAAGAGATTGAAAAAATAGAAAACCTGAAGTTGGAGAAAAATAGTTCTATTTGGCATACTCATAATGTATGGCTTTTTTCTTTTTATTTTGCCGGTATTCGTATTTCGGATGTTGTCAAAATAAAATGGTCGGATTTTAAGGATAATCGACTTTATTATATAATGAATAAAAATGAAAAAGCACTCAGCCTTAAAATTCCTACTAAGGCGAAAAAAATTTTAGAACATTATAAAAAAGAGAAAAAGCTTAATAGGGGTTATGTCTTTCCATTCCTTAGAAATACGGACAATAATGATGCTGAACAAATCTATATACGAACAAAAAGTGTCACTAAGGTCTTTAATAAATGCCTAAAACAAATTGCCAAAAAATGCGAGATCGAAAAAAACTTATCTAACCATATCGCCAGGCATAGCTTTGGTAATATAGCAGGTGACCGCATTCATCCTTTAATGTTACAAAAGCTCTATCGTCATAGTGATTTGAAAACAACTTTGAATTATCAAGCTAATTTTATTCATCGAGATGCGGATGATGCACTTGATGAAGTTATTAATTTTTAACCACTTTAAAATCTCTTTAGAATTTTACTTTATTTTTATTTATAATTTTAAAATATGAAGTATCTAATTGCAGAGGACGAAAAAGATTTACAATTTTCCATTGCTAAATATTTAAACAGTGATGCCAATATTTGTGAAACTGCTTCCGATTATTTGGAAGCTTCTGAAAAGTTGGAACTATATGAGTATGATCTAGTGATACTTGATATTAATTTAGTTACTGGAAGTGGCCTTGATTTACTTAAAAAACTTAAAAAGCAGAAGCGAAAATGCGGGGTGATTATTATATCAGCAAATAATTCATTAGATAATAAACTGGAAGGTTTAGATTTAGGGGCGGATGATTATATTACAAAACCTTTTCATTTGGCGGAACTCAACTCTCGGATTAAGGCGGTATTGCGTCGAGGGCAATTTGGGGGAGATGATTCAATCACTTTTCAAGAGATTCGTTTAGATACACTAGCTCGTAGTGCTTATGTCAACGATAAGCCTATCTCGCTCACGCGCAAAGAATATGATCTCTTATTATTTTTTATTACTAATCAGGGGCGCGTACTCTCTAAGGCTATTATAGCAGAACATCTATGGGGTGATGATAGTGACTTACTGGATAATTTTGATTTCATTTATGTTCATATCAATAACTTACGAAAGAAATTAACAAAGGAAGGCGCAAAGTATATCCAAACTGCTTATGGTAGCGGTTATAAATTTATAGCAGATTAATTCACCAGTAGAAAATAAAACCCCACTTTTAAGAAAAGCTTCGAAAACTTTTCTAATCTCCAGTACGATTATAATGATGATTTCTGGAATGGCACTCTATTTCTACACAAAAATATTGTTGGAAAAAGAAATAGAAGAGGAGCTTTATTCCAATAAGGCTCGAATTGAACGTATTCTTGCTAAAGAGGGAGAATTTATTGATTTTGAATCTATATTACAGGTAAAGAAAGTTCAACATCACGAAGCAGAACAACTTCAAGATACGTTAATTTACGATCCATCCCAGAATGAAATTGAACTTTTTCGTCAACTATCAGGGACTAAGATAATTAATGGTACGAATTACAAAATTACTGTTCGTGCAATGATTATTGAATCAGAAGATATTTTATATGCTATTGTATTTACATTTTTCACTATCATATTTCTAGCATTTATTTTCCTTTTCTATTTAAATAAATCTCGTAATGAAAAACTTTGGAAACCTTTCTTTACCAATCTCACAAAGCTTAAAAATTTTTCCGTTCGATCTGACAAACCACTTCAATTGGTAGATTCTGAAGTGTTGGAATTTCACGAACTTCATAAGGAATTGAAGATTTTAACCTCAAAAATTCAAAAAGATTATAAAAACTTAAAGCAATTTACTGAAGACGTTTCTCACGAAATGCAGACCCCATTAGCTATTATGCAGGCTAAGATAGATACTGTTATCAATGATGGAGAAATTAATGAAACACAATTCCATCAATTTTCTTCTTTACAGTCTGATATTTCACGTTTAAAACAACTTAATAAAAAACTTATTCTCTTAGCTAAGATTGAAAATGATCAGTTTACGACCAATGAAGTGATTTCCATTAATAAACTGATTAATGATACTGTCTTAAACTTCAAAGAACTTTTCTCTACAGATTTCCTGATTGAAGAAAATGCTAAGATACATGTAAAAATGGATCTTTCCTTGGCTACGGTACTTTGCAATAATTTATTATCAAATGCAGTCAAGCATAATTTCAATAACCACAGTATAGATATAAAAATCTTTGATAGAAAGCTTCAGGTAATCAATGCTGGAGAGGAAATGTTGTCTCGACCAGACCAGGTTTTTGAGCGATTTTATAAAGAAAGTAGACAAAAAGAATCAACAGGGCTAGGGCTTTCAATAGTAAAGAAAATTTGCGACTATTATCATTTTGTGCCTACCTATTCTTTTGATACCCTACACCATTCTAAAAAAAATAAGGGTAGACATATCTTCCAGATAGATTTTTCGGCTTATAAACATTAAAATCACTACGAAACTACTTTAAAGTTTGTTTAGAAAGCTCCATTAGTTTAATAAAAAACTTAATAATGGACCTATCTAAAAACAAGCTTATACATTTTTTATTTCTTGTCTTTATTAACTCATTTGCAGATGCTCAGGAGAAAATAACTATTACCGGAAAAGTTGTAAACAGAGATGTATAGCAGCCCTTAGCATTTGTAACGATCACTGTAAATGATTCAGAAGTCATAAAAACGTTACGGGAACCATTACAGATGATACCGGATATTTCACTATTACTGAATTATCCATGGGGAATTATGAGGTTGAAGTATCATTTATGGACTTTTAAACCTATTCCAAGCAAATAATCGCCGGTGGACTAAATCCTATTTTTAATTTAGGAAAGATTCAACTGTCAGAAACAACAGAATCCTTACAGGAAGTGATGATTACCGCAGAGCGAGCAACAGTAAATTCTGGGCTCTACCTTAGCTGAAATAAAGTTAACGCTTACAAAAAACCTAAGCCTTCCTAATGGCTGTGCGATAGCATATGGTGGTGCATATAAAGAGCAACAACAGGCTTTTAAGGAGTTATTGACTATTTTAGTATCTACGATACTATTAGTATTTATTGTAATACTATTTCTTTTTAGAAAAATAAAAGTAGCCTTGGCTATAATCGATGTTGCCATATTGGGTGTAGCAGGAAGTTTACTCAGTTTATTTATTACCGGCATCCCCTTAAATGTAGGTAGTTATACCGGTATCATAATGATAGTGGGTATTATTGGGGAGAATGCTATTTTTACTTACAGGCAATATCAGGATAGCGATGCAGCACTCACACATCTTCAAAAAATAGAATTTGCCATTGCTCCCCCTTTAAGGCCAAATTAGATTTCCTTAAAGCTACCTTTAGAATCTTACTATACATTTATAGTATACCTTAAAAATGATATCATTATAAAAAAAGCGATTATAGGAATTGCACTGATTTTTACAAGTATAACCAGCATTGCATTTACTCAAAAAGATAAGGTGCCAACGGTAGTTAAAGAGGCATTTTCGAAAAAGTTTCCTACGGTGAATCGTGTGAATTGGCAAAAGGAAGAAGTAAATGAATGGGAAGCCGAATTTAAACTCAAAAAGAAGGAATATTCAGCAAACTTTTTGGATGATGGTACCTGGCAGGAAACTGAATATGAAATTGAGAATAATGAAATACTGGAACATATTGTATCTTCAGTTAAGGCTAGTTTTCGGGGGTACAAAATCGAGGAGTGTGAAGTTTCTGAGACCAATCAAGGAGTGAATTACGAATTTGAGATAGAAAAAGGCTAGATTGAAATGGCAATAACTGTGGATTCCAAGGGGAAGACCATCCATAAAGAATCCGAAGATGATGATGGGAGGGATTAATCTTTATTATTATTGAAATGAAATGTCCAAATAAACTATTTGGACATTTTTTTTTCGTTGTTGTTTTTATTTTTCATCCAATTAATTTGTTCTAAAATCCCTTCCCTAAGTCCTATTGATGGATGATAATTTAATAAATATTGAGCTTTGTCAATAACTGCTTTTGTTCGTATCTGATCACCAGGTCTTGGAGGTTCCTCTTGTATGTGGATTCTGGTCGATAATAAGTCTTCAACAATTTTTATAGCTTGTTTCGTTGAGTATTCCTGAGTAGTTCCAAGGTTAATGATCTGGCCATCACATTTTTCTTCGTTACCAATGACGCAAATAATACCATCAATAATATCCTTGATATGAGTAAAACTTCTTTGATGTTCAAGGCTTCCTTTAAATAATGGAAAGGCTTTTTTGTTGATAGCACAATCAATTAATTGGCTGAATATCTTATCCGGTCGTTCTCTTGAACCATAAACAGAATACAAGCGGAGCGAGCAGGCTTGAAAATATCCTCGTCGCGATTGTAGTAAAACCAATTGTTCTGCGGCTAATTTGGTTATTCCATAGTTGGAGATTGGCTTAGTCACTTCATTTTCACTACAGCTCACTTCAGCTCCATAAATTGAAGATGTACCAATATTAATAAAAAACTTTAGGTTCGGGCATTGCACAGCAAAATTTATCAGATTATTCGTAGCGGCGATATTGTTTGATAGATAGTCTTCAAAAGTAGAAGTTTTTGCAATACCTGGTTGAGCAGCGCAATGGAAGATATAGTCCAGATTGAAGGGCAGTTTACTTTTAAAATCCTCAGAGCGTAAATCACCTTCTATAATTTGTATACCAAAACTTTTTAAGTGTTGAGCATTTTCTTTTTTAAAGCCAACACTATAGTAAGTAGAAAAATTATCGATACCTAAAATTTCGTGTCCTAATAGATGTAATCTATCTGCAAGATGTGAACCAATAAAACCGGCAATACCAGTTATTAATATTTTCATTTATTTAATTTTATTTTCAAAAAAACATATAAAAACCTTGATTTAAAAGGCTTTGAGACTATATTTTTAAAACAGGCTAATCTTAAAAATTGCTTTAGAATCCTTGTTTATTATTGCAAATTATTAAAGTCTATTTTTTAAGTTGAATAATGAATAATACACTTACCATTGTAGTTCCCGTGTATAATGAACAAGAAAATCTAGGACGGGTTGAAAAGGAACTTCAGGAATATCTTAACTGTGCAAAAGTACATTCAGCCGTACTATTTGTAGATGATGGTTCCCAAGATTTAAGCTTAAGTATCGTTAAAAAGATATGTTCAAGAAATCTTGCATTTCACTATATTAGTTTAGATCGAAATTATGGTTTAAGCACCGCTTTGAAAGCTGGATTTGATGCTGTGGAAAGCACATTAATTGGTTATATTGATTCCGATCTACAAACCAGTCCGATGGACTTTAATTTATTGCTGGATTTCATTGATACATATGATTTAGTAACAGGTGTGCGTTCTGACAGAAAAGATCCTTTCCTTAAAAAAGTTTCCTCTTTAGTCGCTAATAGTATACGTCGTAGTTTTACACAAGACGGTATGGATGATACTGGCTGTCCGCTTAAAATCATTAAAGCGGATTATGCAAAAAACATTACAATGTTTAAGGGGCTGCATCGTTTTCTGCCGGCAATGGTTCTTTTACTTGATGGAAAAGTCAAACAAGTACCTGTGCAACATTTTCCACGTATTGCCGGAAAAGCAAAATTTGGTTTAAGAAATCGATTGTTCGGACCTCTAATAGATTGCTTTGCTTACCTATGGATGAAATCCAATTATATTTCATATAAAACAGAGGATAAAGGGTGAATGTTTGGATGATCTACGGTATTGGATTTACGGCTCAAATCTTATTTTCGGGACGTTCTATATTGCAATGGGCACTATCTGAAAAGAATCAACGCGTAATAACCCCAATACTTTTTTGGCAATTGAGTTTAATTGCATCATTTCTATTATTTGTATATGGCTATTTAAGAAATGATTTTGCGATAATGTTAGGTCAAATTTTGACCTATTTTATTTACATACGTAATATGCATTTCCAAAAGCAGTGGTTTAAATTCCCTAAAATTTTGCGTTGGTTCTTATATGTATTTCCTTTCATTATTCTTTACATTGGTTATAATAACAAAATTTATGATCGCTCTTTGTTGTTTAATAATGAAAATATTCCCTTGTGGTTATTAGTACTTGGAATTACCGCCCAGATTATATTTACATTACGTTTTGTATATCAGTGGTTTTACAGTGAAAGAAGAAAAGAATCTGTCTTACCTTTAGGATTTTGGGTACTCAGTTTGATGGGGTCGATACTTATCTTTCTTTATGCATTATTACGTCAAGATCCGGTATTAATGGCAGGTCACCTTTTGGGAATTTTTCTTTATAGCAGAAATATGATGCTATTGAAAAAGGAAAAAAAGCTTCTTTAGATTTTCTTAAGAATCAATTAAAAATTTCATTAGAATTCCTTCTCACATTTGTTTTTATAAAATAAAAATGTGAAGTCAAAGAATATCATAGATCGCTATTATTTATTATTTCTATGTATAGTTTGGATTGTGCTTATAGTAGGCTTAGGAAATTATGGCCTTGCTGAAACCAGTGAAGCACGATATGCAGAAATAAGTCGTGAGATGTTTTTAAGCGGAGACTATTTAAATCCTGAACTCCTCGGTATATTCCATTTTCATAAACCGCCCATTACCTATTACATTACTACGGTGGGCTATCGGATTTTTGGGGTTAATGAGTTTGGTGCTCGTTTTTTTCTCCAGATAGCCATAGTTATTCAGTTAGTTTTAGTCTTTCGTCTAGCAAATTTACTCTATAGGGATAAGCGTCTTGCCTTTATGGCCGGATTGATTTATTTTTCATTTCCAATAGTTTTAATTTCAAGTCGAAACCTAACTACCGATGCGTTTCTGACTACGTTAGTTATAGGTGCTGTATATAGTTGGCAAGTGTATGAAGATAAAACCAAGATAGGATTTCTTTATCTGTTTTATACACTTGTAGGTATTGCATTATTGACCAAGGGACCTGTAGCCTTATTGTTTATTCTGACCTACATTATCATCAGAAAATTGCTTTACAAAGGCAGCATAAAGATGACTCCTCATCATATTATTGGTTTTTTGTTATGTTTTTCGGTAGGTGTAACTTGGTATATAGCAATAATTGTAGAGCATCCTAAGATTTGGGATTATTTTATTCACAAACAAATTCTGGGAAGAATTACAGGAAATGCATATAGCGAAAGGTCGAAACCATTCTGGTATTACTTGCCAATTTTGCTTGGTCTTCTATTACCTTGGTGTTTGTCACTACTTCCACATTTAAAAAATATAAAATCTCTTTTTCCAAAGCAGAAGGAAACCAAAGTATTAATATATGCAAGTATCATTTTAGTTTTTTTATTTTCTGCGTTTAGTACCAAATTGATACTGTATATCTTACCAGTTTTTTGGATGATAGCGATCAGTATTGCAGCAATGTTGCCCAAGATTTCCAAAGCTTCTAGAAATATAGTCAACATTACCTACGCCGGATTAATCTTAGTTCTAGTGATAGGTTTGTTTTTTAGTAGAGTGTATATATCGGAATTTGAATATATTTCTATAAAAACGCTAATAATTGCATTTATTTCCCTTATTGTTTTTGGGGTAATTTATTACGCTATTGATACTAACAAGTATTATAAACCGGCCATATTAGCTGCGGTTTTTGGGGGCGTGATTATTTGTATTTCGACCTCATTTATGACAAATCACAGTTCTATAATAAATTCCACCAGGGATATGGTGAATTTCATAGACCACGTTTCTAAAGAAAAGGACAAAACTATTATTGTCTATGATTATTTACTTAGTTCTATACCTTTTTATACAGATGATAAATATATTACCCTTAAATATTCAGGCAACACCACCCAAAGGGAAACTCAATTTGAAGAAAATAATGCTTATCAAGAACAACTTTGGGATCTAAATGAGAAATCGGAACTATATAAGCTACTGGAAATATCTAAAAAGCACTCTACTTTTCTTCTAGTTGGAAATAAACGTGATATAGATAAAAAATTTACAGTCGTCAAGAATAGTTTTGATCATCAAAAACATTTTGAAAAATGGACGCTATACTATAACTAAAATAGGTGTCTTTAGATTTCCTTTAGATTTCCTTCAACATTCAAAAAGAATTGTACATCACCTTTGGTACTATGGCTCGGAGCCGATGGGATGAGAGTTAATTTTTAATAATACACTGAATGTACAATTATTTGCGACCTATAAAATCAAAATCATCAATTGTAGCGGTTATCATTGTATTCCTACTTTTGTTTTCACAATATACGTTTGCGCAAGATACTAGTGAAACAACACCGCAAGTAGGTACGGTTCAGAAAATAGGGGATGTTATATTAATAGCACTACCTGCTGTAACTTTAGGTACTAGCTTTATTATTGGAGATAATGAAGGAGTCTGGGAGTTTACTAAAGGTTTAATGTTGACCGAAGCTGTAACGTATGGTTTGAAGCTTGGTATTAATAAACAACGTCCAGATAGGAGTAACGATAACTCATTTCCTTCGGGTCATACTTCTACGGTTTTTCATAGTGCAGGGTTTATACATCGCCGCTATGGATTTAAGTATAGTATTCCAGCCTATGCTTTGGCGGGCTTTACCGCTGCCAGTCGGATAGACTCTAAAAAGCACGATATATTGGATGTTATTGCGGGTGCAGCAATAGGATTAGGAGCTAATTTGATTTTTACTACAGAATATAGTCAAGAACATATGGAACTTACATATGACAATTTCGACGGGAATCATCTAATAGGCTTTAGGTATAAATTTTAATTTATGGCACTACAAAAAGAATTTAAAACTCAAGGCGATTTTATTTTTAGGTATAAGGCTAATTGTTTTTTTGTATGGAGAATATATTGAGCCTTTACACGATCAAAAAATAGAAACAGATTATTATGAACTAGTATGCCTGTCGTTTAGCCTTTTAGGTCTTTTTATAAGAATTTTTACAGTAGGTTATACTCCTAAAAACACCTCTGGAAGGAATACCACTGAAGGACAGCTTGCTAATGAATTCAATACTACTGGGATGTATTACGACGTCCTCTATACTTAGGTAATTTTTTGATGTGGTTGGTAGTGGCAATGCTCCCTGAAAATAGTTGGTTTACCGTAGCTTTTATTTTCTTGTATTGGTTGTATTATGACAGGATTATGTTTGCTGAAGAAAGCTTTCTAATAAATAAATTCGGTGATGGCTACTTAAAATGGGCTTCTTATACTCCTGCATTTCTACCGAATTTTAAAAAATACGTAAGACTTAAATATGGTTTCTATAGGAAATAAAGAGTTTATATTTTTATCTACTTCAGTATCTCTTAAGTATAGATTTTTGCAAGGTTTAATTAAAATGGATTGGTGACGCATTATTTTTTCAGCAATACCTTTCTACTTCCATTTAACTCTTGCAATTCCAATTGCAATTTCTCCTTACTACCCAGTACAAATTTGGGCAGTACATATACTAAGCGTACCGATTGACTGTTATAGATCTTCGAAGGCATATGGCAAGTATAGATCGGTTTTATTTCCAGTTTTTGAAAGGAAGATTTTCTTTTTTTGTTGCCACTAATCCGGTATACTTTCAGAAAATCTATTTCGAAAGTAATTCCCGAAGTATTGGTAATTTCCATTACCAGATAGGTTTCTGAAGCATTGTAGGCGATCCGTCGTAACTGAAGCTTGATGCCTCTTTTACGTTTGGTCTTGGACTGTTTTTTTCCTGATTTTAGCAGATACTCTGCAAACCGCTGAAAATATTCCTGTCGCTTTTCCAGACTATCCTTTTTTTCTTTTGAAGGCTTGGGAGTAACTTTGGCTGGAATCTCCATTCCGATACTTTCATCAGTAGAAATAAAATAATTCAGTTTGGGAAGTTCTTTTTTATATTTCAGCATATAGGAATAGACCTTTCCATCATCGGTCACTACCAAAAGGTTACTTTCTTCTCCGGGTTGCGCCTTTAATAGCCCAAAATACTGCTTCTTTTCGCGATTATAGGTAAACACGAAATGAGATGCTCCTGTTATGCCCTGTCGGATAGCACTGGGAAAAAACAAGGCTACGTTTTTTTTATCGTTCGCATACAAAGTATCTAAATCATTTTGGGCATTAACTGGATTTATTAAAGCCAGTAATACTATAATAGTAAATGTTCTCATAAGATTTGATTTTAAGAATGTTCCTGTGGTATTTTTAATAGTAATTGATAGCCGTTTAGTACGGTGACTTTAACCTGACGGTTACTCCTTCTAAAAAGCTGTTTTATACCGCTCACCTGTGGCACTCCCGGTACTTCGAGTTCATCTACGACATCACCTATTACCTGACGGCGCACTTCTTCCCGGAAACTGTTCTCGATATAGATACCTTCACTGCCATCGGCCAGATTATAAGCCTCAAATGAAACCGGTCTTCCTTTAATGTGCTCGATAGTAAGTAGGGCGCGATTGGGTTTAAAACTGACAAAACCATATAGAAGCATATTTTTTGGGACCTGCTTTCCATCGATCAGGGCAGCTCGTGAAAGCCGCATCCGAAGCCGATAATGTTGTTTGATGGTCTGGGTGCCATCGACTTGAACATATAATTGTCTGTCTGTGTTTTGCGATAGGGTATTTGGGTTCTCCTTTGGATTGGAGGCAAAGAAGAGTTGGTGTTCCAGGCCCATCTCTTTAGCGGCTGCTTCCCGTTCTTTTTTATCGATTTTCTTGGACAATGTATCCTTTTGGGATGAAGCAGGGGGTAGGGGAGCTGACTGCTCTTGCCGGTAGGTACTGTTGGTGTAATCAATATTCCCTTGCGAATAAATACTGTCGATCATCCGTCTTTTTTCTTTATCTCTTAGGTCAGGATCATAATTCCCGGTAGCGTCCAGCAGCTCTTCATCATAGACGCTTGGTGCATTGATCTCGCGTTCCTTTTTGATGCTTTCCAAGGCTTCCATTTTTGTTTCATATTGTTTTTGATCGCTACCTAAATTTGGGAGGGGGATCTGATGGGTATCAATATTGGTTTCCTCGTCTTTGCCAAAGGTGATGATGGAATAAGAAACGATAAACAACACGACACTGACCACAATCAGTACCATTACAATTTTTTTCTTTTCAAGTTTCATAAAGTTGTATTTAATGATAGATTTTTATTCAGGATTAATTTTGCGAAGGCTATTTTCAAAAAAGTCAGTGATCAGCAGTCCGTGGGGATTATGAGGGAAATTCCGGTCGACCTGTAACAGTTTTCCAGCCGTTTTCAGTTCATAGCGGTCAGTTACTGATCCACGGTTGATCTCAAAAACGGTGGTGGTACTAAATTGGCAGGGCTTGCTTTGCAGATCCACCTTTGAATCAATAGTGATGATCTTTTGAACCAGGGAATATTGCAAAAGCCGGTTATAGACCCCTTCGGCCTGTTTTTGTTGATAGAGGTCAGATACGGAACTGTTTCCCAGCCACAGGCTCTTTTCGATATTGTTTTTGTAATTGTTGGCATTAAGTCCGTAAAAATAGCGGTGGAACAGTTCCAGATGGGCCAGGGCTTCTACCTTCAGGTTTTCCCGTTGCTTGACCACTTTCAGGGGAATAACGCTACCATCCCCATTAATCACAAAAGCATTATGCTGGGATTCCCGGTGTAGTTTGATGACCATTACTATGGAAATGATACAGACCACGGCCGACCCGATTACCGAGGAGAGGACGATAAAACGATTGATCCGTAAGACCTTATAAATATTTTGATAGGGTATTTTCATTTTGTGTTAGATTTATAATGTTCTTAAAACATTAACCTCCAGTAAAGAGTCGCAGGGTAAAGGTGCTTGCCTTGCGGTAGAGCTTAAATTTGAGCAGGACGATAAAACCGATGGAGGCACATTCGATGACAGGTGCAAAAAATTCGCCTCCCCAATCTGCCCCAAAGAGGTCACTCCAAAAATGGCTGTTGATTTCGATATATAGGTTATTGATAAAAATATTGACCAGAAAGAAGGCCGGTACGAGCATATACAACCCGGCATAAAGCTTAAAAAAGGTATAGGCCAGGGAGCGGAATTTTTCAAATACGGCCAGGCTAATGACCAGCGGAAAAAATGCCTGCATTATTCCCAATAGAAAATAGCGCTCCGCCAAAAAGAGCGGATAGATAAACAAATCCAAAAGCCAGAGGATTACCCCAATAATAAAGGCCAAAATTTTAAGTCCGTATAACGGAGTTACCAAGGCTTCGTATAGCATTGCCATTGCTTTTTTGGCGGCCTCCAGGGCACCCACATCCCGTTCAATATCCACATCACTAAGCTGCAAGGGGAGGAGTGCCGGGGCCGTGTCCCGGTATTGGGCTTCTATAGCCACCAGTATAGTATCAAATACGTCCAATACCTGTGTGGAGAAAATAACCAGTAGGACAATGGCAAAGTTTTTAAAAAGTTCCGTCGGTTTTAATCCCCAGGTATGTCCATCGGTAGCAGCCACACCTTCATTATATTTTTTAAGGATATTGATCAGGAAAAACAATACGGCCAGTGTCTTCATCCCGGTAATGGTATACTGAGAAAAATTACTGTCTTTGATCGTTTGAAAGACCGTATCTACGTATTCGAGTCCCATTCCCATCAGAATTCCGTTTCGCGATTATTGATATCATCCTGCATTTTCCGAAAGGAAATGATTTCCTTATACCGGCGTGTTTTGTTCTGCACCTCGGCGACCATCTCATTGGATTTAGTTTCGTAATCTTTTAATACGGTAGCTCTTTCCGCATCGCTCATTTTTAGATAATCACTGGTCAGGATTTTATTGACATAATCCACGCTCTCCATCGAACGGTCAATAATTTCCTCAAAGGAGGCTGTCACCCGGTTGATTTCATCGGGTTTTATATACGGGGAGTTGAGGATTTCTTGCAAATCGCCCTGTACCATATTGAAGAGGTACTGGTTATTCTGAATCAGTTTTCCCACGGCATCCAATTGTTGGATCACATTGCTTACCTGTTCGATCCGCTCTTTTTGTTGTTTTAGAAACTCGACGGTCTTGAGTAAATTGGAAGTTTGCTTAGCCGATTCGATCAGCTGTTTAGCCAGACTGATAAAATTCGTATTATCATATACGGGCATTCCCTGGGCCACAATGTGGCCTGATGAAAAGAGGGCAATGGATAAGGTTACCACGAATCTTTTGATGCTTTGATTTATGGAATGTTTCATAGGATATTGATCTTGGTTTTTATATATTTTCTTTTTCTTTAAGGAAGCGTTCAATGGCCTTTTCCATATCATTGGTTTGATTATAAATGGCCATTATGGTCTGGTTCTCACTACCATCGGTCAGGTAGGCCGCATAGACTTCTGGGGGTACTTCCAGGCGGAACACGTTGCTTTCTTTTCCTATTTTGATAAACATTTCGGTGTATTTCCGCGACCCGGTAAGATTGTTACGAATGGAACGTAATTGGTTCAAATCGTGGGTAGAGAGATTCAGCCGTTTCTGCAATTCCCCATAACCTTTTTCATTACGAAGGCTGTAGATGACTTGTGTATTTTCCAGAATACTTGCTGAGGTGGAGTTGTTGGGCAACTGGTTAATAGATTGCAGGATGATCCCGATAGCTCCATTTTGTTTTCTGATGGCCTGGTAATAGAATTCAACGCTTTCCAATACATTAGCAAACTTCAATTGCTTGGCAAACTCATCAAAAAGAATAATCCCTTTTTCCGACCGGTTTTGCCAGATCGTGCGCTCAATGGCTGATTTGATCAGTTTCAGCATCACCGATAGGATTTCTTTGTTGTCGCGGACTTCATCCAATTCAAAAACAATCAATCGTTTGTCCTCGATCTTATAGGTTTGATCGGCCCCCACGTTAAATAGAAAGAAAGGCCTCCTTCCACATATTCTGAAAGGATATGCAAGAAATCATAGGTGCTGAAATGCTCCTCCCGGATTCCTAATCCCTGTACGAGTGTATCTTTGTTCTCATCTACAAAGTGATATAAAGAAGCTAACGAATGCTGATCCCGGATTTCCTGATAATACTGTAAGAGTACTTTTTTCATTGCTACTTCCTTGCCTTTGGATACTTTTTGTCCTTCGGCCAGAAGTTCCAGAAGGAATACCGACAGATCTTCCAGCCGTTCGGGAGTTAAATCGGCCTCATTGGAAATATAAAATGGGTTAATCCCTAAGTTTTTTCCCTGCTCGTAGCGTAAAATGATATGATCGTTAGGATAGAGCTTGGCGAATTTGGAATAGGAACCGCCCAGGTCGATGATGACTAGTCGTACACCGCTCTCAAAATATTGACGAAGGATGTTATTGGCTAAAAAGGATTTCCCTTCGCCCGTGGGAGCGAAGATGGCAAAGTTCCTGGCCTTAATGCGTTTCTTCTTTTCATCCCATACGTCTTTTAGGACCGGGATATTATGTTGCCGATCATTAAAGATAATGCCTGTATGGTCGGAGCGGTAATTGGTATTGTTGATATAAAGGCACAGGGCGTGTTTAAGATCGGTTACATAAAGATCTTCATTAGAAAAGTTGGATGCAAAACAAGGATAGGAATTTAAAAAATAATGCTTGCGCTCTTCTCCCTTGGGATAATAGGGAAGCATATCCAGTTCCTTAAATTCGGTTTTGATTTTCGAAGCTATGCTACCCAGTTGTGTTACCTCCGGAGACCAAAAAATGATGTTGAGATGGCCACGGATAATGCGTGAACTTTCATCTTCATTGATGCGACTTACGATCTCTTGGATTTTCTTTAATACCACTTTGTTCTGGGTGCCAAAGTTGGAACTCTTGGAAAGTTCCTCGATTTTCTTTTCCAGTAATTTTCTCCATTTATGTTTATCATCTAAATAAAGGATATGATTGATGATATGGTCTTCGTCCAGATCCAATCCCAGTCCATCGATAAAACCCTGATGAAATGTAAAATCATCAGAAGTGAATTTTTCATTGATTTTACTGCTTTGCAGGCTTTCCCCAAAGCATTGTTCATTATTGATCGCGAACACATCAAAATGATAATCGCCAATGGCAATTCCTTTTTGATCCAGCTTGATGTCTGTATCCACATCTTGATGGAATCCATTAAAATAAGCGTGGGTAAATTCCAAAATAGTCTTTTGACCTAATGGGGAAATGGTTATTTTTCTACTGTTATTGATAAAGGAAACGGCATCCTTTACCGCTCCAATAAATTCCCTGACCTGATGATCAAACTTTTTATGAATTCCTTTTTCAGTCTTCCGAAACGGGTTGACGTATTTGGAAGCTTTTAGATGCTTGTCCAGGGGAAGCACAAAAAACAAGTAGCTTTGGTGCTGTAAATATTCCCGGTTTTTAAAATAATGATGGGTGGCTTGTTGCAGAAAGGTATTATTCGGTAGTGCTTCAGCCGTATAATGGGATTTGCGGTAAATATCCTGTTTCTGGATAACAGTTCCAGCTGGAAGCGATTTAAAGGCCTGGAACCAACTAGCGTGCAGGTCTTCAAAATCCTTTTCCGAGAGGGAATAAATTTCGGGTAGCGATACCTGGTAACCGAGCACTATATTGCCATTGGATGCAAAAAGTACATTATTCTGAATATCCAGGATGGGATCGTAAGCCGAAAAGTTAATCTTTTTCATCATAGAACGGGCTTATTTTCTTGTTGCTGATATTTCGTGGAAATACGTTCTGGAAATGGAATAGTCCCGGATTCTGAACAAGTTTGTTCAGCAAAATATACAAGGCGATATTCCATAGCAGTATCGTTGCAATCATCCCTAGACTAAAAGAGAAAATGATAAGCAGGAGGGAGGCAATCACCGATAAAAATGCTCATCCTGGATTTGTAGAAGTGATTAAAAATTTGTCTTCTGAGGAAGCTAAAATTTTAAAGTTATTTACTTCAAGACAAGTTTTTCCTCTCATTGATGTAAGAGCAGAATTTAAAGAAAGAGGAAAAGGAGGTAGAGATATCATAACAAATATGTCTCAAATTGGAACATTAAGTGGTTGTGTTGATATTTCACTCGTCCCAAGTTTATTGGATAATTTATGCAGGTTAGGTTTGTTGCAAATCCCAAGTGGAATGCATTTAACCAATGAAGATTTATATAAACCTTTGGAAGAATCTCCTGAATCTCAAGCAATAAAAATTGCAATTGAGAAAGATGAAAAACAAAAAGTTGAATTTACAAGAAAGTACATTACTTTGACTACTTACGGAAAACAGTTTTGTGATACTTGTGTAAGAGATAAATAAAAACGCTCTACAACAATGGCTATAAGTAATTGCTGGTTCTCGCCTACTTATGAAAATCCTCGCGGATTTTCAGTTTGGTGTGTACTTGCAAAGTTAAGTGCTAAACCACGCAACTACTCATAGCCGAGACCGTTGTGCATAATTAAAACTAAGTATAAATGATGAAAAACGCTCTACTAATATTAGTTCTAAGTGTATTATTTTTCAACTGTTCCAAAGATGATGATCGTCCTAGTTTAAGCTCTGAAAATAAAATACTTTCTTTTAAAATTGAAGTAAATAATATAACCTATAGTGGGAATATAAATAATGTATCAAAGGAGGTTAGAATTCAAACTTTAGGATTGGAAAATTTCATATCAGTTACACCTTCAATTGAAATATCTGCAAATGCGACAATAAACCCTACAGAATCAACCCCTCAGAATTTTAATAACATAGTAAATTATACGGTTACAGCTGAAAATGGAGAAATAGCTAATTATCAAATTATAACTGAAAACACCCCATTTTCTAATGAAAAACAAATATTAAGTTTTGAATTAAATATTGATAATGAAAGTTTTATAGGAAATATTAATCATAACGACTTAACTATAGATGTTGAAACCTATAAAGATGTCTCAAATGTTTCCCCAATTATTACGATATCTGAAAATGCTACTATTTCTCCAAACCCAAATGAAATTCAAAATTTTAATAATCCCATTGAATATACCGTGACAGCTCAAGATGGGACTAATAACACTTACACAGTTAACATTTTAAAACGTGAAATTAATTCAACTGTTCAAAAATGCTATGTTAGGGCTACTTCATTTGGCAGGGTGACTTATTTAGATTTAAGTAATCAAGACTATCAGTTATACATTGAAAATGAAACAAATAGTTATCATTTGAATTTCTTTGATACAGAAACTTGGAATGATAATGGTATCCCTACAACTAATTTTTACTTTTATTTTGATGAGAATATTGAAACAGCAGTTGATTATAAGTTAAAATTAAAAATCAATGGTCAAACAAAAGCCGAAACATCGTATGAAATAGATGTTTTAAAAGAAAACGCTCCAAAAATAAACTCTGCAAATCAACAATCTTATAATTATAATGACACATTAATCTTAACTGGAGAGAATTTAGTTCCAGGATTAAGAATACCCGCAAATGGTAATATATATCAATATAATGAAAGCTATGTTTCTGTTAGTTCAGACCAAACAATTTTGACTTTTCCAATGACATTGAACTATCAAATGTTTCCTTCTTGGGTAGGACAGTCATCTCCTAGACCAACAAGAGTTAATATCTATTATGATGGGAGATATGGAGATTCAACCGTATTAGATTTTAATTAAAATAACTATGCACAACAATGGCTATAAGTAATTGCTGATTCTCGCTTACTTCTGAAAATCCTCACGGATTTTCAGTTTGGTGTGTACTTGCAAAGTTAAGTGCTAACACTCGCAACTACTCATAGCCGAGACGTTGTGTGCAAGCTGAAAAAAATATAATGGAAATTTTTCAAATAATTTTTGGTAGATATTTAATTGAACTAATTGGAGCTTATATCCGATTTGGATTTGGATACCTGAAATCCAAACTAATTGGAACTGAATA